>JBDSLD010000425.1:0-3239 GCA_039916545.1 Ferruginibacter sp. | reverse complement strand
CCATAGATTTAATATGTAAATTTTTACTCAATAAAGAACAACATAAAGTGAATAAAAAAAGTAAAAAAGTACAATGCAAGGGATACGAGAATAATGCCGCTATGAGTATACCGGTTATTGTAAGCTTCGCGGGTACAATCAACTTGGGATTGTACAGCGCCTTGCTGCTCAACATGTAAATAATAAAAGCTGTAAAACATATCAACCCGAAAAGGCCATTTTCCACGATAATTTCCAAGTATTCATTCATTACAACATGACTTTCATCTGCATTAAAAAAATACTCCAAAGGTAAATTGCTATGAGTAGCTGTATATTGAATTTGCCACAAAGGGTAATGGTATGAAAACTTTCCAATACCCACTCCATTGATTATTGTTTGGGGAATGTGTGAAGCAGTTACCTTCCAAACCAACAATCTTCCATAGGTTGAGCCTGGTTTATAAAGGCTTACCAGGAAAACAGCTGCCAGTAAAATCAAAAAAGCCACCCCAAATGCCAACCGCTTTGTTTTAGAAAGATCAATTAAATTTAATTTTCGGATCCGGTCCAATAAGAAAATGATGGCTCCCATTCCGATCATTGCAATCATTGCTGTTCTTGATTGGGTAACCAACAAAATCAGTGCAGTCAAAAAAATTAAGACACTAAATATTATTAATACCGCCCTTTTATTTCTGAGCAACTGTTGAAGTAAATAATAACAGAATGGTAAATTCACGACCAGGTAGAAGGAAAAAACTCCGGAATTTTGGAGGGTCCCTTTAATTTGTAAAGAAAGCTCAGTACCTGCTTCCCGAAAATGAAAGTATTGGTTTATACCAAGCGTAATTTCAAATAAAAAAAAGAATGTGATGACCAAGGGAACAAAAATATGCGTCACCCAGGTAGAAGATAAATGGAAAATGAAGTAGGTAACCAACATTATCCCGTAACAAACAAAAATTTCATTGTCAAGGTTTAACGAATGGTGCTGAAAGAAAATGCATGAAAGAAAACATGCAAATAAAACAAAAAGCGTTATGTCAACCGAGTTAACATGCAGCGTTTTTCGGGAAAACAAGTAGAGTATTAAAAAGATGGAAAAAGACCCGAGTGATACAAAAAGAAAAAAGTTGTGAAGATTGATTTCAGGATTAAAATTGTACGAGAAAGGGTAAAAAATGATGTATGCGGTATACAAAAAAGCCAGAGCAAGGGCAGAAAAAATATCGGATGCATATTTCACCAGGAAAATATTAGAATTTGAAATGATCGTGCAAAGAAGTCAACTAGGGTTTTAAGCTCCCAATTTACAACCGGAATTGTTTTGAATCGAAAACCATAACATCTATGAATATGATTGCACCGATGAGCATATTGAAAAAGAATGCATTAAAAACCGGGGAAATCATATTGTTGGAAACTAAGAGCACGAGACTCAGCCCTACAAGGGATATATTAAGGGAGCCGGCAAAAATGTAAATCAATGTGCTATTGTTTTTAACAATGCTTAAGAGCCGCAATAATATGAGCCCGGCGCCGATGAACAGCCCGATATACCGACAAAAAAGAAGGGCTACTGCCAGGCCAAATTTGTCGCCCAATTTACTGTTAGAGGGATAAAATACAAATATCATAATGCTAGCCAATAGCGCTAGCATTATGATAGACAGTAACAGGTTATGCAGTTTTCGATTTAACACTAGTTGCATGGACAAAATGTTTATAAAGAAAATGTCGAACTTTTATTAGACAGATATTCCAGCCAGTCATTTCTTATTTCCAGCGGTAACTGGTAATATCTTTTAGTTTTATCATCGTAGAAAAATCCTCCGTATACACTAATCTCTATATTCCTGGTGCCTGCATTTGGCAATTCGCAGGTTACTACATACAAACCACTCCACATAGAATATTTCTCCTTCGGCCACTGTTCTGTTTTCTCTAAAAAAGCCTGCATAGTATCCAGGTTTAACGGGATGCTTCTAAATTCTTTAAGGGTAGCCAATGTAAAATCAAAAGCTGCAATCTCACGGGTATTATACAATTGCCAGTTTGTGGCATTCTTCCAATCTATATTTTGCGCATTTAATTTAACCGTAAGAACCAGGACAACTAAAAACACTATGAGCTTTTTCATGATCTTCCAATTTAATAACATGACCGCAGATTTGGATGACTTACATCTATTGTGCTTTTTGTCATATTGGATGGTAATGTCATCGCTTTTATGTCTTCCCCAAGATCACCCGGATTATAGCCAGATCCACCCGGCCAGGTTCCCTTTGTGGATATAATATTAAAACCCGCTGAGTTCACAGCACGGAGCGCATATGATGAACAATTATTATTATTTAGGTCATACTGAAAGCCAGCGTTGTTGCCTAGAGAGGCAGTACTTAAAACCGTAAAAAACTGGCTGTTGGTCATCGTGATGGTTAGCGATACGTCATATGGATGCTGCTCATCGTTGTTTAGTTGCCCTTGATCTACCGGAGATACGGGGCTCGCTGAATTTCTTGGGTAGAATCCAATATTGCGGGTTGTTGTTCCGGTAGGAGTTGTTTGCGTAAAAATAAGGAATGTATGGCCTACATCAACAGGGTTACTACCTGACGAGGAATTTGCAGTTCCATTACCGCTAAATCCCCAGGCGTTCCTGGTTCCGGGTTTAGGTTGATCAACGCAAAGAGTTACTTTATAAGTATATCCTGCTCCTGGAATATTGTCAAAACATTTATTATAATCTGTTATATTGCCTATTAAATTACCGCCTGCATTCGTAACAATGGTGGTATAGGAAATACTGGGTGCGGTACCACCACCACCCGAACCTGAAGGGGCACTCGGTACATAGCTATAGATATAAGAAGGGGCCGGGTTGTAATAGAATAAGCTATACAAACTCTGTGGAGCGCTTGAGATATAAGCTACAACGGTCACAGGTGGCAAGGTTTGAGTTTCATCCACTTCCCTCATTTGAACGCCTGCGCCATTCGAGCGGGAGGATGGACCTTCGCCGTTGTTTATTGAGTTTGCTGCTGGATAATGAACGGTAATAATTTTAGTTATCCCATTGGTAGTTTTTGTATATTGGATGGGTTTACCATCCTTATAAAACAATTCACTTTTAAATCTTCCGTCGAAGCTTTCGGTGTTAATAATCCCATCATTTGACACTACGTTTTTAAGAGCCATGGACGAATGTTCTACCCAGTTGCCTACAAACCCTGCGGTGTCCTTGCTTATAAAAATAA
>JBDSLD010000424.1:0-10063 GCA_039916545.1 Ferruginibacter sp. | reverse complement strand
GAAGTTATCATTAAAAAAAATCTGAACCAGCTAAAGCAATAATTATTTCCAATTCTTATTCGGCTGCGGCCCCATTTCAAAGACCAGCTTTTTACCGTTAATAATATCCGTATGGCTGATAAAAGGATGCCCGATCGCCTTGCCATCGAGGCTTACACTTTGAATATATTTATTTTCAACAGAAAGTTTATTTGCTATGATTGTCAGCACTTTGGACTGATTGCCCGCCTTGTAATTTAAAGTAAGTTTGGGGAATTGCGGCGCGCCGATGGCATAGATACCTGAAGCAGGTGTGACCGGATAGAAGCCCATTACACCAAAAATATACCAGGCTGCCATCTGGCCACAATCTTCATTGCCATTGATACCGAGTGGCTGATTGCGAAAATTTTCTGTCGTAAGTTTCCTGATCAGCTCCTGTGTTTTCCAGGGCTGGCCACAGTAAGCATACAGGTAACTATAGTGATGCCCCGGTTCATTGTCATGGCGGTAATGCTTACCTTCAAAATTTTCGTCGAGCCTGGCAGCAAATTTTTCGTTGCCCCCCATCATTTTTATCATCCCCGGAATGTCTTGCATCGCACCAAATAAATAGGTCCATTGGTCGCCTTCTGTAAAACCATCCTGCCTGCCCAATTTATCCGCCGGGTTAAAATGCAGGAATTGCCCATCTGCTTTTTTGGGTATCAAAAAACCGGAGGTTGAATCGTATAAATGCTGGTAATTTTTACTCCATTTTAAGATACGCTCATAATCTTCTTTTTTGCCAAGCCCTTTCGCCATTTGTGCCACCGAATAGTTATCGGAAGAGTATTCAATGGTGCGGGAGACAGATTCTGCTGTCTTTCCAAAAGGCACATAGCCAATGCTATTGAACGAGGTAAGGCCGGCCCTGGCTTCATAGCCCGTCCATTTATCGCGGTCACCGTAAGCAAGACTTGTATCATTTTCCGGCGGCACCAGTGCATCTTTTAAAAGCGCCTCGTAAGCCAGGTTTACATCATAACCACGAACACCTTTGACGTACGCGTCCGCGATCACCGCATCCGCATGCGTACTGATCATAATATTTGTTTCGGCAGGATTTGGCCACATCGGTAAACGGCCGCCTTCTTTATACATCTGCAACATAGCCGTTATCAAACCATTTACCCTGTCGGGCTGCGTAAAGAGCAGCAACGGGTGCAGCGCCCGGTAGGTATCCCATAAAGAAAAATCGGTGTAGGAATTACCTTTGTGGATTTGATCATCAAAGGCGCTATAATATTTTCCATCTTCAGAAAACTCGCGTGGAAACTGCATCGTATGAAAAAGCGCGGTATAAAAAATAGCTTTTTGATCTTCCGTTATGCCTTCCGCCTTTATCCTGCCCAGGTTATTTTGCCAGGTATTGCGCGTTGAAGCTACCAGCTTTTGAAAATTCCATCCGGGCAGTTCCTTTAACATATTTTTTCTTGCCTGGTCAAGACTTAAAAATGAAGTAGTAATGCGCAGCTTAACTTTCTCCCCAGCCATGGTTTTAAAATTGATGTATGCCCCCATCCTGGTACCTGATTGTTCAACAGAAGAAGCGTTTACATCGGCATTATCCCAGGTACCAAAAGAGGTGATCTTTTTATCACATTGAATGATAAAGTAGCCTTTAAAATTGGGAAGATCAGGGCCGAGCTGGGCGGACATGCGGTCGGGATTATACCCGGTTATTTCATTTTTGATCGTATCGATCTTGATGTATCCTTTTAATTGATTGATCCTTTCCTCATAATCATTGGAAGGGTCTTTCATGGCCGGGTTTAAATTAATTCCCTGGATGATTATCCGTGCTTTTTCAGCTGCCGGAAAAGTAAACTGGAAAATAGCAGACCTGGATGCAGCAGCAATCTCTCCGCGGATACGTTGATCACCGCCTGCATTCAATGATACGGAATAATAATAGGGGCGCGTTATTTCATCCGCATGGTTGAAGGGTAGCGCACGGTCATTTGGGAGTAATTTAAGTTCGCCGATCTGTGGCATTACCGACACGTAGCCATAGTCGCCCATCCAAACGGTTGGCTGGTGCGACGCCAGGAATCCCATGATGGTTTTATCCTCGTACACGTAAGCAGTACGACCCATTTTGTTTTCTCCTGTCTGTGCCAGGAAATTTGTCATCGCATAAGGGGTTCCGACAGCCGGCAATGTGCCACCGCCTTCCAAACCTTCCTGGAAGCCGGCAAAGGGTGTTCCAATGATCGTGTTTACATAATCCACTTCCAGCTTTTTGTTAGCAGGTTTTTGAGCAATAGAAGAGGCTGCAATAGTAAATAAGGAAAGAAACAATAAAGTAGATTTTTTCATAATATTTTTAAGCTCGCTGTTAGTCAGAAGGTCACTAAGATATAGATTTAGTATTGTCCGGCCATAAACATTTTGTCGATGTAATGACCGCTAAAAAAACGAAAGCAGTGTTAATCATTAATTATAATCTACGCTATTAATGGTTGTTAAAATCTTACAGACGATGTTTTTACTATCTTCGAACTGCGCATTGAAACCAATCCTTATATTAATTGTTACATTTGAAATTCAATTTTATATCCAATCAACCATTCATACAGCGATCACTTTATTCAAAATCATTTTTAATAAAGTGACCACGCTTGTTTTCAGAACCTGTACATAAAATGATGACTAAAAAATTCAGCCATATATTTCCAGTTAAAAAGAAATTTACAGTAATCTTTATTCTCTCGCTTATCTGCCTGGTCGGGCCTTTTGTTTTATTTGCGGGGGATGATCAGACTTCTAAAGAAATTGCAAGCGATGCGGGCTCTTTCTGGTTGTGGAACCTGCTTGGCCGCCTCCATCCTTTAGCGGTACATTTCCCGGTAGGATTGATTTTATTTGCAGCCATACTGGAACTTTTTACTTTAAAGAACTTTAATTCGAAACTGCGGCCCGGCATTAACCTCCTGGTCATTATTGGTGTAATATCTGCCGCTGTTTCAGTTATTTTAGGATTGCTGCTGGCGCGCGACGGAGACTATGGAAAAGATATGCTGGCGCTCCACCAATGGACAGGTATCGCTACAGCGGTTTTTGGCGTGCTGGCGTTATTTTTTCTTTTACGCCTTCGGCAAAATAAACAAAACGCACTTGTAAAAACATACCGCGGAATATTATTTTTTACAGCCATTGGCGTGTCGGTTGCCGGTCACTTCGGCGCCTCCTTAACGCACGGAAGCGACTATATTTCGGAAACACTTCCGTGGAGCAAAGATTATAAGCCGGTTATTGCGGGCGATATCGATCTTGCATCTCTTAAAAATGATACCAGTAAACTGGATAAAAAACAGGAGGTAGAACTCAATACCCAGGTGAGGGCCATACTTGCTCATAATTGTTACAAATGTCATGGTCCCGATAAAGTAAAAGGTGAGTTGCGGCTCGACCGGAAAGATATGGTGTTCAAAGGTGGCGAACATGGCTTGATCATCACACCCGGGAGCGCAATGGAAAGTGAAATAGTAAAGCGCATAACCCTTCCCATGGGTGATAAAAAAGCAATGCCTTCCAAAGAAAAAAGATTGTCTGTCGCCGAAGTAGACATCATTAAATTATGGATTCAAAAGGGCGCTCCCTGGCCGGGAAATTCAGACAAGGATGTACTCTACCGTGTTGCACAACTTCAACCGAGAAATCCGCCCTTGCCGGCTGTTTCCGCTAATCTTAAAAACCCGGTCGACCTTTGGGTAAATGAATATTTTAATAAGAATAAGATACCCTGGTCGAAACCCGTAGATGACAGAACATATTTAAGAAGGGTCTACCTGGATATTATCGGCCTGCTGCCTTCACCACAGGAAGAACAACAGTTTGTCGCTGATGCCCGGCCGGAAAAAAGAGCGTTGTGGGTGCGGCAATTGTTAACCAGGGACGATGATTACGCGAGCCACTGGCTTACCTTTTGGAATGATGCATTGCGCAATGATTATACAGGCACGGGATATATTACTGGTGGCCGGTTCAACATTACTGATTGGTTATATAAATCTTTGCGGTCAAACAAGCCATACAACCAGTTTGTGCAGGAACTGATAAGTCCCGGCAAAGAATCAAAGGGATTTATTGAGGGAATTAAATGGCGCGGCGTTATCAATGCAAGTCAGAAAACGGAAATGCAGGCCGCACAAAATGTATCACAGGTCTTCCTTGGACTTAATCTAAAATGCGCCTCCTGCCACAATAGTTTTATAAGCAACTGGAAACTAACTGACGCCTATGCTTTTGCAAATATATTTGCCGATAGTAGCCTTGAAATAAACCGTTGCGATAAACCGACGGGAAAATATACCGGGGCCGCGATGCTATGGAAAGAATTGGGTACTATCGACAGTGCCGCTAAAACAATAGTTAAAAGAAAACAACTATCGGAGAATATCACCAAGCCTGAGAATGGCCGTTTTTACCGTACCATCGTCAACCGCATATGGGCGCAACTGATGGGCCGCGGCCTTATTGAGCCGGTTGATGTGATGGACAACGAACCCTGGAGCCAGGACCTGCTGGACTGGATGGCTTTTAATTTTGTGGAAGGAAAAAGTGATCTCCGGGAACTGATCTACCTGATCACTACTTCCGAAACTTACCAGTTGCGGTCTGTTGGTTTCAAAGATCCCAATAAAATAACCGCGCAGGATTTTCAGTTCAGGGGTATGCTGCGGAAAAGGATGTCTGCTGAACAATTCGCTGATGCGGTGAGTTATATTATAGAACCATTGTTCCCTGATTCATTGGCAGGCTATAATAATTTTGATAAAAAAATGCCGCAGGCAGTTAAGCCACTTTTTAGAAGAGCTTCACTGGTAGTAAATAATCCTTTACTGATTGCCTTGGGAAGGCCTAGCAGGGAAACCGTTTCCACCACGCGTGAATCCCAGGCAAACCTGTTGCAGGCGCTTGAACTGACCAAAGGAGAGAGATTTAATGAGGCGCTGAAAAAGGGCGCGGATAACTGGAAAAAGAAATACCGGACAGGAGATGCGATTATTAACGAGATTTATAGCAGGGCCCTGCTGCGTGCACCTGGCCAAAAAGAATTGACCGTGGCGAAAAAAGCACTCGGCGATAATCCCGGCTCTGAATCGATACAGGACATGTTCTGGGCAATTGTCTTGTTGCCTGAATTTCAGATAATTTATTAAAATAATTTTATTACACATTAAATTCTGCAATAAAATGAATGATTGGAACAGAAGGGAGTTTCTAAAAAAGACCGGAGCAGCTACCCTGGCAGCACTTGCAGCCGGTGCGCCGATCAGCAGTTTTTTAGCCTCCTGCAACAATAAAAAGATCACTTCAAAAGCAGATACGGTCATCTTATTGTGGATGGCCGGCGGTATGCCGCATACTGAAACCTTCGATCCCAAAAAATATACGCCTTTTGCCAAAGGCATGCAGGCAAATAGTGTATTGAGCACTTTCGCCCCGGTACCGACTGCCCTGGACGGCGTTTACTTTTCGGAAGGGCTGGAATCAATTGGCAAAGTGATGGACAAGGGAACCGTTATCCGCTCATATGTTGCGGCTGATATGGGCTTTATTTTACACGCGCGACATCAATACCACTGGCACACCTGTTACCGCCCGCCACAATCGGTGCTGGCGCCACATCTTGGTGCATGGATCGCGAAACAACTGGGCCCCGTTAACCCGGTGATCCCGGCTTTTATCGATATCGGTCAGCGCTTTACATTAGGGGAAGGAGAAGAATTAAAGGCCTTCCACAGCGCCGGCTTTTTAGGCAATGAATATGGCCCTTTCCTGATACCTGATCCTTCGGCTGGTTTGGATAGTGTACGCCCCCCGGCAGGTATGTCAAATGCAAGATTTGAAAAAAGAAATAAACTGTACGACGAATTGGTTAAACAAAGTCCGGTGGGCGAATTTGGCAGTGACTACCAGAAGGAATCTTTGAAAAGGTCAATGGAACAGGCCTATATTTTATTGAGATCCCCTGAAGCGCAAGCCTTTGACCTGACTAACGAACCCAAAGAAATTTATGACATTTACAATACCGGCAAATTCGGGCTTGGCTGCCTGATGGCGCGCCGGCTGACCGAACAGGGGGCACGTTTTATAAGCGTCACCACGGAATATGAACCTTTTAAAGGATGGGATACGCATGAAAACGGCAATACCCGGATCAAGGACATGAAAAAGCAGATTGACGGTCCGATCGCCCAGTTGATCAAAGACCTGGACCGTACCGGCAGACTTGACAGGACGCTGGTTATTTTAGCAAGTGAATTCAGCCGGGATATGATGGTAGAGGGCAGGCCCGACGCCAAAGTACAGGAACAGGTACAACAACCAGATGTTATTACCGATATGAAAAACTATGGCATGCACCGTCATTTTACTGATGGCTGCTCAATGCTGATGTTTGGCGGAGGTATTAAAAAAGGGCAGGTATTTGGCAAAACAGCAGAAGAACGCCCCTGCAAAACAATTGAAAACCCGATCGTAATTGACCAGGTCCATCAAACAATCTACCAGGCCCTCGGCATAGCTGAAGATGCTCATTATGTGGTAGAGAAACGTCCGTTTTATACTACGCCCGATGGATTGGGCAAGGCTGAAAAAGGGTTGTTTGGGTAACGATGTAAATCTATTTGTGAGGCTTATTAGCCGAACCGATCAGCGTAACGTCGATCAGCTCCAAAGATTTAACCATGTCTTTAACAATCTCTTTATACTTCTTAAAATGAGTCGTTTCTATGTGTAATTTGTAGGCGGCTGTATCAGCATATATTTCGAGTATGGTGATATTTGATGAATCGCTTTTATCAGCAACAGCATAATAAGTTAATACGCCCGGCTCAGTACTTACAGCGGTGATCATTTGTTCTTTCAAGGCGATATTATACTTGTGCAGCTGAAGCGGGTCAACTTTAATTTTCGCCAATCTAACCATTTGGTTTTTTTCCTGTGCCATTACATTGTTACCATTTAAAAATGTCAGTATAAATAAAGCGGCTATCGTGGTCAGTAGTTTATTACTGTGCAACTTCATTTTAATAATTGGTCTTAATTTTTTCATATTCTTACTGTTTACATAGAAATCACGTTGTCCATTGCCATCCCGTAGTATTGACTTTTTTATCTTTATTCCTTCATCACCGGCAACTCAATATAAGTCGCATACTGATCATTGCAGTAAATAGTTTGCGTAGCTTTTATAAAATCATTTTCGCTGGCTGTAAAAATGCTCGGTATATATTTTTGTGGGTTCCTGTCAATGATGGGGAACCAGGTGCTCTGGATCTGTATCATCAGGCGGTGGCCCTTTAAAAAAGTATGATTGATGTCATGCAGGTCGATCACAAATTCTTCCGGTTTGTTGGGCGTGAGAGGTACCGGCTTCTCAAAGCTTTTCCTGAACCTTCCCCTGAAAACCTCCATGGCTACCGGTAACTGGTAACCGCTCATTGAACTTTGTTTGCTGTCAAAATTTGGATACACATCTATCAGCTTTACCACGAAATCTGCATCGGAACCGGTAGTGCCTGCAAAAAGATGTGCAGTAACTTTTCCTGTTACGGTAAGGTCTTCCGTCAAACTATCTGCGGTGAAACTGGCTACATCCGGTCTTGAACTTACAAAACGCTGGTCTTCAACATGCCATGATCCCCACCTGCTACCAGTGCCATAAGTCGCTTCAATGGGTAATGGACGATAGGGGACGGGCTTTGCCGGATCACTCACGTAACTAACGGAAGCTTTACCAGTGCCAGGTTTTGTAAAGCCCGCGGAATGATCCGCATTGGTGTATAATTTTTTTAACTCCGCATTCTTAGGCGGCCAGGCATTGTACTCCTTCCATTTATTGCTACCGGTCTGGAAGCAATTGGCTTCGGCGAACCGGCCATCTCCAATACCTTTCAGCCAGTAATCAAACCATTTCTTTTGCAGTGCCTGGAACCAAACGGCGCTTTTACTTTCAAAATCTATTTTACCCAGGCTGTCAGCTTTCGTGTCTGCCCATTGTCCGTGGTTCCAGGGACCAAGCACCAGGTAATTGCGGTTAAAGCTATCTTTTTTTTCAAGCTGGCTATACATTACCTGCGGACCGTTTAAGTCTTCCTGGTCGTAGTATCCACCCACATGCAGCGTGGGTATTTCGGTAACATGAATACTGGTGAGGGTGGATTGCCTTTTCCAGAATGCATCGTAGTTGGGATGCTTTGCGAAATCATTCCAGGAAGGGAGCCTGTTCTTAAAGTATTTTTCATTGACGTTTTTCAGTGGACCAAGTTTTAAATACCAGTCGTACAGATCAAATTGCGGGAAGGGAAAATCGCTGTTGGATTCCTTTGCATTCTCCACGAGGTAAGCATATTCAAATCCATAACTTAAGCGGAAAGCGCCGTTGTGATGGAAATCATCTCCTAAAAACATATCAGCCGGAGATGCCTGTGGAGAACTTGCTTTTAAAGCAGGATGAGGATCAACACTTGCATCCAGTGCCAGGTAACCAGGGTAGGAGATACCGTATATGCCCGCCTTGCCATTGTTGTTGTTGGTATTTTTTATCAGCCAGTCAACAGCATCCCAGGCATCCGTACTCTCATCAGTTTTGGTTTTATCGGCCAGGTGGTAAAGCGGGCGGTTCATTTCAAAACTTCCTTCACTTTTAAACTTTCCCCGCATATCCTGGAAGACAAAGATGTAACCTTCTTTTGCCATCGTTGAGTAGTAGCCGGGCAATCCATCAATATTCAATGTGGAATCTTCTTTCAACGGAAAATCAGCGCCATAAGGCGTTCTCATTATTAGTAACGGCACTGGTTTAGTATAGTTGGTCGGATAAAGGACGACCGTGAAAAGTTTTACACCGTCCCGCATAGGCACCAGGTAGGTTTTTTTTGTAAGGGATACAACGGTATCTGCCTGTGCAAAAATTATTGTAAACCGACAGATGAAGCAGGTAACGAAAATTATGATTTTCATTTTAATAGATTTCCGATAAGATACAAAAAATATTTTGAGTAGTGCGACAGAGTAATCTTGAACAGCATTAATGATTGCTAATTGATTTATATATCTGTAATTTCTCAGCGCCCGAGGCGAGTCTTTAACAGCACACTCCTTGAATTTACGCGGTTATTTGTGACAGGACCCGTCGTTATTTTGGAAATGCGTTGGGTTTTGAATAATTTTTTCGTGGACGGCGAATCCTGCCATACAAAGCATTTCTATTTAACAGACCAATGAGCTCGCATGGGAGTACTGAGTTGAGTCGCCTGGGGAGGCTGAATTAACTCTCCTGGCACATGCTGAGTAGACTTGCCTAAGTCATATCTACCTCGTCGTGGAAAAGATTACCGCTAACTCGTTTCTATCGGTGATTTAACAATCAACCTCATCATTTAAGCTGCTCAAAATAATATATACCTTTCTTATTCCCGGTTACGATATCCGGTAATCCATCCCTGTTCATATCAATGATCACCACATGCAACCCCATGCCGGAATTGTCATCTATCAAATGCGGAATCCATTGCGGGTCCTTGCCTGGTATAAACTCAAACCAATAAGCAACTGCCGGTTCAAATTCTCCGGGATCATTTCCATTGTGGGCAAAATAGCGTTTACCCGTGACCAGGTCAGGATAGCCATCACCATTAATATCTTCCATTGCCAGCCCGTGCGTTTGCGAAAACGCTTTGGTGATCAGGTGTTCTTTCCATGAAATAGTGCCGCCTGTTTCTTTCACTTGTTCATGCCACCAAATACCGTAATTATGGGCTGAAGAACTGATCACATCCATATCTTTATCACCATCCACATCATATAAATACATTTCGGCGCAATCATCGCCCAGCGCGGCTTTGTGAAACACCCATCCGGTCTGTTTTGGATCAGCAGGAGATTCCCACCAGCCGCTTTTTATGATCACATCTTTTTTTCCATCACTATTCATGTCACTAAAACCGAGCCCGTGCGTGTACTTATGTGTAGCAAGCAGGCTGTCACTACTGATCACAAATTTTTTCCACAAAGTGTCGCCTTTAGTGGC
>JBDSLD010000423.1:0-5946 GCA_039916545.1 Ferruginibacter sp. | reverse complement strand
TAAAAATATACCGATCGGTATATTTTTTCAGCCTATAAACTTTAACCAATTAACAATTTCAATCATATAAAAAAATGAAAAAATGAAAAGTAAAAATAACACCATCCTAATAACCGGCGGAAGTGCTGGTATCGGATTGGAAATGGCAAAGTTGTTTTCAAACAATGGCAACCGGGTGATCATCACCGGAAGAAATAAAGTACGCCTGCAACAGGCTGCCTCCACGTTAAAAAATGTAACTGCGATCGTGTCCGATGTTTCGAGTGAAAGCGAAACGAACCAGTTGGTGGAAACGCTGGGACGCGACTTTCCGGAACTAAATATCGTGATCAATAACGCCGGACTTGCAAGTATGTACTCGCTTGCTGCTGATGGCGTAAATGCTTTCGAAAAGGCGGGAGAGGAAATGCTTACCAACTACCTTTCTATCATAAGATTGAATGAGAAATTATTGCCCGGTCTTAAAAAGCAACCAGCTGCAGCCATCGTAAATGTCTCCTCGATCGTAGCATTTGTTCCTGGTAAAAGTATACCGACTTACTCTGCCAGTAAAGCTGCTTTGCATTCTTACACACAATCATTGCGCATCACATTGGAGGATAGTCCGGTTAAAGTCTTCGAATTGATGCCACCGTTAGTCGATACTGAGTTTTCCCAGGAAATTGGCGGCAGTAACGGAATTCATCCTTCAGTCGTTGCCGCAGATCTGTACAAGGCGCTGGGAAATGATGCGTACGATATCCATGTTGGTAATACAGCGGATATCTACCAGTTGTTCCGCTCTTCTCCTGCAGAAGCGTTGAAGGCGATGAATCCTGAAGTTGAAGTAGCTGCATCCAATTAAACCAGGCCCAATATAAATTTGGATATCATACTGCTCACAGGTGTAACAGCTTGTGAGCTTTCGCGACAACGGGGCTATGATTGAAATAAGTATCACAATTGCCCGGTTGAATTATTCCAAACCCCTATCTGCCAAAAATATTTTATATGATCCGGCCTGCCGGCATGAGCCATACTTTAAAAGGCTGGTTAAGCAATTAATTTATGAAAAGGACTATTTTATTGATCACGGTTATTACCGCCGCCATCATGGAACTAATAGATACATCGATCGTGAATGTCGCCCTGTCGCACATGAGCGGAAACCTCGGCGCTACCCTTGAAGATACTTCCTGGGTTATTACATCCTACGCCATCGCCAACGTGATCATCATTCCTATGACGAGTTTCCTGGCGCTTAAATTGGGCCGGCGCAACTATTATATCGGGTCCGTTATCGCCTTTACTTTTTTCTCTTTCATGTGCGGCCATGCCGATAATATCTGGATGCTGGTCGCTTTCCGGTTTTTACAGGGGCTGGGCGGAGGCGCATTGTTATCCGTATCAATGGCGATAGTTTTTGAACTCTTCCCGAAAGAAAAACAAAATTTAGCAAGCGCCCTGTTTGGCGTCGGTGTCTTTATCGGTCCGACTATCGGCCCAACTTTGGGTGGTTATATCACGGAGTATTTTTCCTGGCCGTGGATATTTTATATTAATATTCCTATTGGTATCGTTGTGGCTATGCTATGTTACTTTTTGTTGGCAGAGCCAAAAATAAAGCAAAAGGCAGGAGGCATCGACTGGACAGGCATCCTGTTACTGGCCGTAGGCGTTGGCGCACTACAGACGGTATTGGAAAGGGGCGAACCGGAAGACTGGTTTGATACGCCATATATCAAATGGCTCACTGCCACTGCCGTTATCGGACTTTCTTTATTCACCTGGTGGGAACTGAAGATCAAGGAACCGGTGGTTAATCTTCGCGTGCTTAAAAGTAAAAACCTGAGCATAGCTGCTATCCTTACTTTTGTAGCAGGTATTGGTATATTCAGTTCGGTTTTTTTAACACCTGTATTTGCACAAAGGCTATTGAATTTCACCCCTTCGCAAACAGGGTTGCTTTTATTGCCAGGTGCAGCGCTTGCGATCGGTGGCCTGGTTGTCTCCGCGAAATTATTACAAAGCGGCGTATCACCATTGTTCATGATCATTACGGGTCTGTGCTTATTTGGCCTTTTTAGCTGGCAAATGTCTGGCTTAAATTTACAGGCAGGAAGTACAGATATTTCTATTCCGCTTATCTGGCGCGGGGTAGGACTGGCCATCGTTACAGTGCCACTAACGTCGCTGGCAGTTTCTTCATTGGAGGCCAAAGATATTCCCCAAGGTGCGGCCTTAAATAATATGATGCGTCAACTGGGAGGTTCCGTGGGTTTGGCTATGGTGAATACTTACCTGCACAATAGAAATGCCGTACATCGTTCCGACCTTGTTTCCAAACTCACCACAGACAACTCTATCGTAATGGAACGCTTATCGAAATACACCAATTATTTTTTAAGCAAAGGCTCCACTTCTTTCCAGGCACATGATAGAGCGCTTGGGTTATTGGACGCCGGCGTAATAAGACAAACGAATTTGTTAAGTTTTAGCGATGCGTATTTATTGGTTGGAATGATTTTCATTTTGTCCATTCCACTATTATTCTTTACAACAAGGAAAAAGGGAGTCCGGCCGCAGGTAATATTATCGGATCATTAAAAACTAACCTGTTTTTTATTTCAGCTGACTTATAATTATTTTATCCAGGCATTTTTAATTTAAGAATTATTAACTGTTGCTTCAAACAAATATCAATCAATAACACCATCTATTTCCAAAGAAATTGTGCAAACATCTTATCTTGTTAACGAATTGCAAAACAGTCATGGCATAATAGCAATAGCTTATTTTTATCAATGCCGGAACAACTATAAAAACCCGGGAATAAAAAATAAATAAGGACATGGGAAAATTTTCAAATAAAACAGTTTTGATCACAGGAAGTGGCCGTGGTATTGGCCGCGCTATCGCGGTTAAATTTGGCCAGGAAGGCGCTAACGTGATAGTGAATGACTTGCGTGATGATGACAACGCCAAAGAAACAATTCAGCAGGTATTGGCTACAGGATCCAGGGCGGTTTTTTTACAGGCTGATATCAGCAAGGTAGAAAATGTGCAGGCCCTGGTAAAGCAGTCTGTAAGTGCATTTGGCACCCTGGATATTTTAATAAATAATGCCGGTGTTGAAATTCACGCACCCTTTTGGGAAGTCACGGAACAACAATATGATATCGTGATGAATGTAAATCTGAAAGGCATGTTCTTCCTGACGCAGGCATTTGTTCAATATTTGAAAGAAGGTAATCGCCCTGGCGTAATTGTAAATAACAGCAGCGTTCACGAAGAATTGCCGTTCCCCAATTTTACAGCTTACTGTGCCAGTAAAGGCGCTTTACAAATGGTGATGCGAAACCTTGCAGTAGAACTGGCGCCATTGAACATACGCATCAATAACGTAGCGCCCGGCGCTATCCGCACGCCGATCAATGCTGACTTGCTGAGCAAACCTGAGTTGATCGGTGCGGTGCAAAATAATATATCGCTGCACCGCTTGGGAGAGCCGGAAGATGTTGCGAATGTAATTGCTTTTTTGGCCAGTGACGAAGCGAAATATGTAACAGGCAGCACTTATTATGTTGATGGAGGATTGGCCTTTCATTATACAGAACAATAAAGCAAAACTCCAGGTGTGATAAATAACCAGTCAAACATAAAAAAAATTTAACCCTGGCTACCCGGTAATTATAATTTGGTCTTCATCAGTAAATGACCGGGACGTTCCTATTGGCAGCTCATTATTTTTTTTAAGAGGCCGTATATCGCTATTGAAATATATCCCGCGATCACCCACAATACACTACCCTCGTACATAGGCATTACCTTGTATTGAACAGGAACCACCTTGTAATTTTCTATGTTGGAAAAAAATGTACCCATATCGTGGCATTCCTTGCCAGTATCTCAAAAATATAAAGTACCGCCTGGCTTACGATGATTGCGCATCCTATTGGCTTCAGGCGACGGAGGCTGTATTCTTTTAATGCCACATCAGCCTGAAGCAGTTCCTGTAATAAAAATGCAGCATGCCAGGAACAAAAAGCAATAACGAATGCGCGCAGTATCCCGGGGGAATAAAAGAAGTAACCTCAGCCACCTGTTTTAGGTTTCGACTATTACAAAGCCACTGTTTAAATCACTGGCTGCCACTTTAAACGGGGGTAGTTTGTTTTCCTTAAACTTGTTGAATGAGTATTCTGACACAACAGTATCCCTACGATAAGTTAGTAAAATCATTACCCAAACAACCGCAACAATTTAGAATATTCAAAAATCTGTAAAGCACCATGTTATGTAAATATTTATGTATCTTTCTATAGAAATAAAAATTGCCCTATTTTAGTGCTAAATGCTTCAACTTTGTACGCCATCGACCGACGCTCCAAACACCTCCGTGGCATTGCGATGCAATTATGTACCTGCATGCAAGGTGGCAAAAAAAATCAACCGCTTTTCAACTGCATTAATGTCAACATCTTCCCGCAGGCGGGATACAAAGTAAAAATGCTTTTCTAATTTTACATAAAACAATCATCATGCAAAACAGAAGAAATTTTATAAAAATAACCAGTACGCTTGCCTTGGGTGGGCTCGTATTGCCCGGACAAACAAACGCTTTTTACAGCAAATTCGCCATGCCACCAGTTGGGTTGCAATTGTTCACCTTATTCAATGTAATTGACGACGATACAAAAGGGATACTAAAAAAAGTGGCCGATATTGGTTACAAAGAAATTGAATCGGCATTTAGTAAAAAGGGCGGTTATTATGGAATGAAACCGAAGGAATTTGCTGCGCTTATTAAAGACCTCGGCATGTCGTGGAAATCTCATCACGTATTGGGAGCGCCTTTTAAATTGCCCCCGGGAGCCAAGATGCCAGCCGGACCGGATGGTAAGCCGATAACGATCCCGCCTATGCGAAACCTGCGTGAAAATTTCCAGGCCCTGGTAGATGAAGCTGCTGAGGGTGGGGTAGAATACCTTGTTTGCGCCAGTACCCCGATTGAAACTTTGGACGAAGTAAAAAGTTCCATTGACGTGTTGAACCAATCCGCTGAGGCGGCAAAAAAAGCCGGTATCAAGCTGGCTTATCACAACCATGACAGAGAGTTTCATCCTATTGATGGAAAAGTGCCTTATGATATGTTGCTATCCGACACCGATCCGAATTTATTAAAAATGGAGCTGGATCTTTGCTGGGTTACAAAAGCCGGTGTTGATCCGGCAGCCTTATTTAAAAAGAACCCTGGCCGTTTTGAACTTTGGCATGTAAAGGATCTTGATAAAGCCATGACAGGTCCACAACCCGTTGGTACAGGCATTGTTGATTTTAAAACCATTTTTGCCAACGCAGGGGTTTCAGGCATGAAATACTTTTTTGTGGAGCATGATATGCCTGCCGACCCTATTGCAAGTATTACAACCAGTTTTAATAACCTAAAAAAATTACTGGGGTAGAGTTACTATTAATAGCTGCGACTAATGTTAGGTGTGATGCAACCGCTGAGTTAAACGAAGCCTAAAATGATACTACCTCAATTATAATCAATAAAAAAAATTATTCGGCGGGCGGTCCGGGTGGCGGCCAGTATCATGCGCTATTAAATACGCAACAGGCGACAACTTCTGCCAATAACATCCATCACCTAATACAACAAACCGGTCACTACGGGGAAGTTCGATACCTTGAGGAAAAGATAGTCATTGAAGTATTTACATTTAACCAATCAAAAAAATAAATCCACTATTAATTAAACTACGATGTCGGAAGAAAGTAAACTGAGAAGTGCCAATTGGTTTGGGCGAAAAGGTAAAGACGGTTTCATTTACCGTGCCTGGATGAAGAACCAGGGAATTCCACCGGATATGTTTGAAGGGAAACCAGTAATCGGTATTTGTAATACCTGGAGCGAGCTCACGCCTTGCAACGCACATTTCAGGGACCTGGCAAATGCTGTAA
>JBDSLD010000422.1:0-8511 GCA_039916545.1 Ferruginibacter sp. | reverse complement strand
TAATAGTAGAAGGCAATACTGACACCTGGCTTCGGGTACACAGCCAGGCTAAAGCAATCAAAGAGTCGGGAATGAACAGCCGTTTTTCACAGCGCTTTGAACAAGGGCTTTTACAAATAAAAGAAAGCCTTAACAAGAAAAGCGGCGTAAAAAAGCAGGAAAAAGTATGGGAACGAATTGGCAGGCTCAAAGCCAAATATCCCAGCATTAACAAATATTACGATATAGACACAGCGGTAAATAATAAAGGAACTGTTACCAATGTATTATGGAAACAAAAGCCGCTGGAAAACAAAGAAGGGTACTACCTGTTACGCACTACCCTTAACCAAAAAGATGAACAGGTGCAATGGACAATTTATAATACTATTAGAGAAATTGAGGCCACTTTTCGGGTTCTAAAAACCGATCTGGACCTTCGACCCGTTTTCCATAAAACAGATGAAGCATCGATGGCGCATCTTCATCTGGGCTTATTGGCTTACTGGGTGGTAAATACTATCCGACATCAACTCAAACAAAAATGCATCAACAACGAATGGAGGGATATTGTAAGGACAATGAACACTCAAAAAATAGTGACCACTACAATGGAAAATGCATATGATCAACAAATTATCATCAGGCAATGTAGTGAGCCAACCGACGAGGTAAACAAAATTTATACAGCGTTAAACTATAAATCAAAACCTTTTACCCGTAAAAAATCTGTAGTCCCCCTTCCGGAATTTAAAAAGAACCAACCCCCCGAAAAACCTGATTTATTTTCTGGTTAACTGCAATGTGGGTTAAGACCGGTGAAAGTTCAAATTCTTATCCAATTAATTCTTCTTTCGAACCCGAAAAAATGATTCGCGTCATTCCTCTATATAATGATCGGGTTCTTCGTCATAATTTAAGGATTGGTGTCGCACAATAACTACCATTAAAGAAATAATATAGCTGAGCGCAAAAACCATCGTAATTGCACTACTTCGCCATTACAAATTTTTTCCCTTGATTTGTAAGCTAAAACCTGCTTTTACCGTAATACCTGATCCTGGCATGGCATTCAGGCTTCTGCAAATTGCTTCACTGTTGATGATGGGTGCATTTGCAACACCGGTATTGATTATCACATCTGTGTATTCATCTGGTACCTGGTGGCAATCCCAGTTGTCTGGGTTTTCCCAGGCGTCATTTGTATTTCCTTTCCAGGTACTGGAAAATTTTAAAGTCCAGGTATTGCCATATGTAGTAGTGCTGCCGTTGGTTATTCTCGCCCTATACAGGTAGCCATACCAAGAAGATGGCATGCTGTCGATATTTAGCAGCTTTGTCGCAGTTCCTGAATAAAGACTGTTATCATCAATGTCAATATAACCATTGCCTTGGTTAACCTGCCACCTATAGCTGAAACCTGGGCCATAAGACGGAGCGGGGAAAATAATATTGCCACCGGGGCATATTTTTTTAGACTGAGGTAAAATCGTTGTATTTGCTTCCGGTGAGGTTTTGGCTGCTTCAGTGTTGCCAGTATTATCGGTAGCCCTGGAAAAAAATGAATAAGTAGCCCCTGCTTCACCACCTGGAAAAATGAGGTTGGTACTATCGGTTTCAGCTTTTAATATCACGAACGGTCCACTGTTTTTGGAATAGTAGATATCGTAGTGGCGAACGCCCGAGCCATTGGCATCATCAGCGCCCGACCAGCTTATCGGGAAATCATAGCCAGCCGTATCGCCTGCAATTGAAACAACACTAAAAGGTGGCAGGGCATCCACCGTATTCATCCAGGTATTGGTGGCCACTGATTCATTGGCATCAAACACAATGCTGGCAGTTGCCACAGTTGTATCACCGGTATGTACTACAGTGCTGTCGGGACTGATAAGGAAAGTTACATAGCCCTTGCCCCTGGCAACCGTATCGGTTAACGCAGCACTACCGGTATCACTTACTGCTAAAAAGCCAGCGGTTGCGCTAACAGGTGCAAGGCCGGTAGCCGGATCGATAGACCGGAAAGACCAAAATACCTGGTGATTTACAATGTCGATACCCGCAGAAAAATCAGCAAATAAGTGAAGGGAATCCCTGAGGTCTAAACGGGTGGTATAATAAGTTGTGTTTTCCGGTACCTGGAATATGTACGGGCCAAAGCCAAAGCTGCCAAGGCGGAAAGAATTGATATTGAATGATGGATGGACAGGCATTTTGATATACACGCTTTGTGCCGGCGCAGTAGCTAGTTTCCCATCATTCTCAAAATCCACCCGAAAGCTCATTTTATCTTTTACAGAAACCCATTGGGGAGAGGCATAGCCTTTTGGGCCGGTAATTGTATTAGGGTCAATAGACCTTACCGCAGTAACAACCCATTCTAATATCTTTCCTTTCAGTTTATTAAGACAATCTTCGAAACCACCGCAGCCGAGCTGGCCGTTTTGGGATCCACCCTCGTCACATTGTGAACTCGATTGAGAAATAACAGACTTGGTAAGTATTATTTGATATAAAAAAACTATTGTCAGTATTTTGAGATATTTTTTTGTCATAGACACCAATGTTTTAACTTAAAATAATTTACCATTTTCTCTAAAGCTGCGTTGACAGATTTGACATCCACTTGTTTGCCACAGTCAATAATGATTTTTAAGAGATATAGTACATTAACAACCGCTTAGTAATAGTGTATTTAAAAACTAAATCATGTATTAGAAATCGCTCCGTTAATCTGTATATTCCAAAACCATAGCATCGGATGTTTTATTTAAGAAATCAATTCTGAAACGATCAGTCGCTCGAATTTCTTGTCTTTTTTGTTGATATCAATCCGCGTTAAAAGTTTTGCTCGATCGCTTGCTGCTTCTTGTAAGTGAAATATCCATAAATCAAGCTTGCCATACCATAATTCGAACATTGTTATGTTCCATCTTTTGCTACTTTGAATTATTTCGGCTAGTACAGTCTTAACTATTTCACTGTGGTTTAAATATACAGCCAAGTAAAACTTTAGCTCAAATAACTTGACCTGCTCAGATGTACTAGATGTAACTAAAATATCAGTAAAACGATGATCAACAACCTCAAAAAAAAATCTTAAGGAAACATCCTCGTCCATTTTAATCGGAATCTGAAGTTTAAAACTTTCAATAGCATCCTCTATGTGGTCGTTGTGTTTTAGATAAGGAATATCGAATTGATTGCCCTTTTTATTAATAATGTATTTATAAATCAATGGTATATTTAAACAAGAATTGACATTATTCCTCCATAATGGATATATAACAAAATGAGGTCTATATCCATTTATTGCTGGAATACTTACCAGCTCAATCCCTACTATGGTTGGACCAATTATTTTATAAAATTTATTTTGAGTTAGTGGTGTCAACTGGTGAAAACCATTAATCCAATCAAAGACCATTTGTTTTCTTATTTCCTTCAAAATGTCTTTCATTTTATGGTCTAATTATTTGTATTGGTAATTCAAAATTTCTAAAATATTTGTTATACTGTGCGGAACTCATCACGGCTTTTCCGAATTTAAAATCATAAATAATGCCATTCGTTTGATCAAGAACATCCAAAAAACCTCTGTTCCCAACTCCATTGTTGAATGAAAAATTTGGTCTTAAACCTCTATCACCATAAATACTTTGATAGCGATTTAATAGTTTATTTGCATACTGATGTTTTGCTGTACCAGCGAATCGTCCAGTACCTCCAATTGCTCTTTCCGCCAAGGTCGCAGATTTTTGAACCAATTGTTGATTTGACAGTTGATTTCTGAAGATTTGAGCTGCTTCCTTAATCAGAGTTCTTTCTTGCCAAACTGCTTTTAATCCATTATAAATGTTTGGGAGACCTTTTATTAAACCTCCAACGCCGCCAACCATTCCAGCCACTTCGCCCAGTCGGTAAAATCTGGAACATTTGTCAACCGCCCCATTTGTGCCAAGCAATTCTCGTAAATAATTAGTTGTCCCTAGTGTAATAATGTCGCTATATCCGGCTAATCCATTGTTTATAGGCTTCAACCAGGATAAATCCGCATTTCCATAAGCATTTATAAAACTATTATCAATATGATTATCCAAAAAATCGTCAATCCAACTTAATCCTAATGGATCTGATTCATTAATTGGGTTATTTCCTGCATAAGTATACAATCCCAACCCATCCACATACCCTAATGGATCGCGTTGTAAAAACCTTCCATGCTCCGCATCATAATGTCTTGCCCTGTAAAAAAACAAGCCGGTCTCCTGCTCATATTGCCTGCCGGTAAAAGTGTAGGTATTGCCAATACCGGAAGTCGCGATGGGATTATAGTTAGCGTTGAAAACGGAGAGTTTTCCAAACGCATCATATTCGTATCGCTCAACAACGGCGCCGGCGCCATTAGTAATAGCAGTTACAGAACCTATATTATTAGTATGGTAGTAATAATCATTGTTATTGCGGCGCATGCATACAATGCCATCTATCCAGGTACCCCACACATAAGTAGCTACCGTGTTATCGGTAGCATTGTGCTCTTCTATGATCTGTTGTCCGTCAAAAAAATAATTGATAGTAGTAGTGCCGGTTACTTTTTTGATACGGCGGCCCAATGCATCATAGGCATAAGTGGCCGTAGCTCCACCATCTGCCGCTATCATCCTGTTTTCATCATCATAGCTATAATTGTGGCGGCCATCATTGGTTATATTACCATTTAAATCATACGCAGGTGCTATGGTACTGCCATACACAATATTGGTGTAGGCATTCATCTTGCTCGTCGTGTACGTTGCCGTAGTGCCGTTTATTTGAGCCGTAGACCGGTTGCCGGTTCCGTCGTAATCAAAAAGAGATTGCAGCATTCCTTTTGAAAAACTCTTTAACTGGTTAATGTCGTCATAAGTGTACGATTCGGATGAACTGGTACGGTTGAGTACCTGACCCGTTGTTGGGTTGCCTTCTTTATCATAGGTATAGGCAAGACTGGCAAATTGCGCCGGTCCGTAAGTCAGGTCTATAATTTGTCCGTTACTATTATAGTTTATAGTAGAGGCAGTATTGTTACCGTAGCGTTTTGCGATGTTTTGTCCCGCTGCATTATAATCAAAGCCAGCCAGTTCTTTTCCGTTCTCCATGATCGCTTTCAGGTAATTCCGGCTATCGGTCTGTCGTTGAATCACCCTGCCGCCTGGATAAGCGATCGTTTTAATGCCTGCTGCAACATTGTATGCATACCCGGTGGTTTTACCATTCAGGGTTTCACTTATTAACCTGTCCGCACGGTCATAGGTAAAGCCGATTGTAGCTGCCGTGTTTTTGGCCATCTGCATCAAGCCATTGGCATAATAAGCAAAAGAATCAACAGAGGATGGATAAATTCGGGCAATGGGCCGGTTCAGCGCATCGTACGCATAACTGGTAGTACGACCTCTATTATCTTTCCTTGTTTTTACATTTCCTTCTAAATCGTAAGTATATGCTTTAGTGGTATTATCAGCGAATGTCTCCACTGAATCCCTGTTCAGCAGGTCATATTTATAACGGGTAGTATTTCCTTTAGCATCATTAACAGCTAGCTGGTTCCCTGTTTTATCAAAAGAATATATTGTTACTGCCCCGGTTGCATCAGTAGTCTTCCACATCCTGTCCAGCGAATCGTACGCATTTACGGTTGCCTTTCCCCTTCGATCGGTTACGCTTACCAGGTTGTCATTTTCATCATATTGATAATTCCAGTTATTTCCTAGTGCATCGTATTTGAATGCAAGCCGGTTCAGGAAATCATATTTGTATGACACAGTATTGCCCAGGGCATTTTTTTCACTGAGTTTATTACTGTTTTCATCGTACGTATATTCTGAAATCAGCCCTGCCTTATCGCTAATTTTTGTCACCCGGTTTAGCAGATCATATCCAATATTTACAATATTACCATTGGGGTAGTAAACAGCTGTTTTGTTCCCTGCATTATCATACTCATAACGAACCTGGTCACCTTCGGCATTCGTTTCACTGAGCAGCAGGTTTCGGCTATCGTAAGTATAATTGGTAGTGTGGTTTAGTACATCGGTTTTGGCAACCCTGTTTCCCAACACATCATACCGCATGGCTGCATTGTTCCCAAGGGCATCTTTATAGCCGATTAATTTATCATTGCCATCATAATAAAATTCAGTGGTATGGGCATTTGCATCCTTTACTGCAGTACGGTTACCATTCCGGTCATAACTATATTCCCGCAACAAGTTTCCATATGGACTTATTTCCTTTACCTGCCGGTTAAGAGAATCATACGTGTAAGTCCTGGTGCGGTTTTCGGCATCTGTTATTGTTAACGTATTCCCCCAGGCGTCGTGTAAAAATCCGGTGCTGCCCAGCGCCCTGTCTTTCACCGTACTTACATATCCGTATGCATCATACGTGTATTCCGTCTTTCTGCCTTTTTTATCAATAGCAGTTTTCAGCGTTCCGTCCGGATTGTATTCGTATTGAAGTGTTTGCGAATAAGGATCCGTAATCTTTTTAAGATTGCCATTTCCATCATAATCAAATCCGGTTGTTTTACCTCTTTTGTCACGGATAGATTTTACCTGGTTAAAAACCGGTTCGTAGGTGTAGAAAATTGTCTTGCCGAGTGCATCTGTTTCAGTAAGCAGGTTGCCTTTACCATCGTATCCATAGGTGCTTGTGTTTCCTCTTGCATCCCTGGAATAGTTAATGTTGTTATCGCCATCATATCCATAAGTAATATTAAAGCCGCAGCAATTTCCTTCTCTTTTTTGCAGGCGGCCTAAGGGATCAAAGTAGTAAGTTGTGCGTGTGCTTATGCCTTCCCCGCCTTCCAGTACATATACCTGGCCCTGTTCACCATTATAAATAAAGCTCTTTTCACCCTGGCACGAAATAATACTTTTAACAGCCACATGGTTGTTATATACGACCACATTCTTGTTACCATTGCCGTCGGTCAACTGCGTCAGGGTTCTGTCGTTACCATAATCGTACGATATGCTGTTATTGGCTGGATCGCTAACCGCTACCAGATACCCACTGCGATAACCATAATTAAAGCTCCGGGATGCTGCGCCGGCCGCGGTGGTGATTTTTGTAACTACGCCGGCGCCCCACTGAAAGCTGAATACATGCCCTGATGCATCTGTTATGGAAGATAGGTTACCTCCATTGTAGGCAAGTTTAATTTCATTTCCGTTCCTGTCAACTATACGGGTCAGTTTTTTATGAGTGTCGTCTTCAAAAAAATACTGAACGCCCTCTTTTGTTTTTAGCACAAATTTGCCGGGTGCGGTTACAATTAGCTCATCAAAAATTCCCTTTGGCCGGGTATAGATGCCCACTTTAAAAAGCAGGTATACGTCTTTTCTTCCATCAGCTCTGTGAAAGGTGAGGCCACCAGTTGGATTAGCTTCGTAAAATTGATTGTAAGTAAATGTCCAGCCATAACCGAAACCTGTATTGTTATCCCGGTCAGAACTGTTGTAAGCGAAACTAAGATCCACGGGCATTCCTTTAGCGGGCAATACCAGGTCGGTGCGTTGATAAAAAAGATTACCGGTATAGCTATTTACCTGTAGGCCCGCATAGCCTGTAATATTAGGACGGCTCAGGTTTTGTGCGGAAACACAATTAAATACAAAAGCATAGGTTAACAACAGGACAAATGCCTGCAACAAATTCCGGTAAGACTTATGTTTTCCTTTAAATGAACTCACGCCCATGGCAATTACTTTAATTTAATTTTTCATTTCTTTGAACCCCAACTGATATTTTACTGTTGCATTAACCGGTAGGTATAAGTACCCGCAAATGGAACCGTGGAAAAAATTGTCTTTGTATTTTGGTAACCCGGCCGCAGTACATCTGCACCTCCCGGTTCGTCAAGCGTAAGCAACATAGATGCCAGCGCAGAGGGTAACTGCCCTCCCAGTAGCTGCGCTAAACCACTGAGTATTTCATTGGGATCAGCGCTAACCGGAACATTGGTCAGACAGTTCAGCACATAATTTTGTATAGCAATATCGATATCTCCTGAATTGCCATAGGTGATCTTCGTTGCAAATACCCGTCGCGGCAAAACAGAAGGAGGAACATTTGACCTTAAATCCAGGAATTCATCTGCATCGATGTTTTGTATATGACAATAAAACCCGGACGGGCCGCCATTATCAGCTACCTGCCCTATTGAACCCTTATTCACTTTAAAACTATTTAATAATAAAGTAGAATCATTATTCGATTTGATCAACACTGCCGTGTATTCACCAATTTTTACATTGGCAAGATTAAACGTGGCGTACAAAGACGTGCTGTTTATAAAAATAATCTTGCTTGCCGTAATGCGTCCCAAAGCATCATTTTTTAAGATGGCCTGCATACCACTTTCAAATAGGGCCCCGCTTATTTTAACTGTTACATAACCGGTATTACCCCCCCGGTTTGTTACGATGCTACGCATTTTGAAATCAATAACTTCCGCCAATAACTTTATATACTGCTGGCTGTAAAGCG
>JBDSLD010000421.1:0-3042 GCA_039916545.1 Ferruginibacter sp. | reverse complement strand
TCCCGGTTTTCGTAAGTCTTTGCTGCGCTTCCACAACGAGCCCGGCTACCCTGAATAATTTCCCCGGGTTGGCCTGCGTATTTACTGCCGCCTTAAATTCATTGTAATCAGCCAGCGGTGTAATATTGTAATGCCGCATTTCAAATTTGAAATTATCCAGTGGATGGCCACTCATATACATGCCCGTTACGTCTTTTTCATGGTCCAGTTGCTCAGCAAGCGGCCACGGTTCACAGGTCGATAATTTAGGAGGCACAATATCCGGCATCTGCAGGTCGCCAAATAACGTATTGCTGGCGCTGGCATTTTGAAACTGGTAAACGCTTCCAAACTTCAGGATCTTTTCCAGCCCCTGCACATCACCGGGAGCGGAATAAAAATACTGGGCCCGTATTATATCCTTGAAGCAATCAAATGCGCCGGAATAGATAAGGCTCTCTAAAGATTTTTTATTGGCGGCACGCTGGTTGACTCTTTTTGCCAGGTCAAAGACGGAACTGTAATGTCCATGTTTGGTGCGTTCCTCGATAATGCATTCGATCGCATTTTCACCCACGCCTTTGAGACCACTAAAACCGAAGCGGATCTCTCCTTTTGTATTTACTGCAAAACCATATTGTGATTCATTGATATCCGGCCCCAAAACCTTCAATCCCATGCGCTTGCACTCTTCCATATAGAAAGTAATCTTATCGATACTTCCCGCATGATTGAGAACTGCCGCCATGTATTCACTGGGGTAGTGGGCCTTTAAAAAAGCTGTCTGGTAGGCGACAAAAGCATAGCAGGTTGAATGGGATTTATTAAAGGCATACTGTGCAAAAGCTTCCCAATCGGTCCATATCTTTTCTAATTTATCAGCAGGGTGTCCTTTATCAGTAGCACCCTTAACAAATTGAACTTTCATTTTATCAAGAATGGCTATCTGCTTCTTACCCATTGCTTTACGTAACACATCGGCATCACCCTTACTGAAGCCTGCAAGCTTCTGCGACAACAACATTACCTGTTCCTGGTAGACTGTAATGCCATAAGTTTCCTTCAGGTATTCTTCCATATCAGGAAGGTCATAGGAAACTTGTTTTTTACCATGTTTACGGTCTACATATTCTGGAATATAGGCCATCGGACCCGGGCGGTACAATGCATTCATAGCGATCAGATCTGCAAATTTATCCGGCTTTAGCTCTCTCAAATACTTTTGCATACCTGCGCTTTCAAACTGGAAAGTGGCATTGGTATCGCCTTGCTGGTACAATTTGTACGTGAGCTCATCATCTAAAGGAATATCATCAATGGCGATCTGAACGCCATGGTTTTGTTTGATCAGTGTCAAAGCCGTTTTCAAAATGCTCAAAGTTTTCAGCCCCAGGAAATCCATTTTAATTACGCCCGCCTCCTCAATGGAACCACCCTCTATTTGAGTAAGCCACAATTCAGATTCTTTGGAAGAGGCAACCGGCAATAGATCGGTAAGGTCCCGCGGGGCAATAATGATGGCCGAAGCATGAATGCCCGTATTACGTACAGAGCCTTCCAGGATTTCCGCCTCATGAAGAATGGTACTGTGCAGATCGGTTCTGCCGTATATCTCCCGGAGTTTTTTTACATTCTCAATATCGTCCGACTGCAATTGCTCTTTTTCCTCCAGCGATTTGACGCCGTTCTTTGCTTCCTTCGTTGTGTAAGGTGCATGCAGTAGCCGTTTTAAATTAATGCCGGGTCTTTCAGGCACCAGTTTCGATAAGGCCCTGCTTTCGGCCAGTGGAAGATCCATCACCCTTGCAACATCCGCAATACTCGATTTTGCCGCCATGGTGCCGTACGTGATGATTTGAGCAACCTGGTTCTTTCCATATTTCTGCACCACGTAATCAATTACTTTTTGCCTGCCCTCATCATCAAAGTCGGTATCAATATCCGGCATCGATTTACGTTCCGGGTTTAAGAACCTTTCGAACAGGAGATTATACTTGATCGGATCAATATTTGTGATCCCGATACAATAGGCTACCACGCTTCCGGCGGCAGATCCACGACCCGGACCAACAAAGACTCCCATCTCTTTACCTGCAACGATAAAATCACTAACGATCAGGAAGTAGCCGGCAAAACCCATTTCTTTTATCACGCCCAATTCAAAATTGATGCGCTCTTCTGTTTCCGGGGTAAATATTTTGTAGCGCTCTTTAGCACCTGTCCAGGTAAGATTTTGCAGGTATTCATCCTGGGATTTGAAATTGGCAGGCACAATAAAGTGTGGCAACAGGATATCTCTCTTCAGATCCAGTAATTCTACTTTATCTACAATTTCGTTGGTATTATCGATCGCCTGTGGAATATCTTCAAAAACTTTGGCCATTTCCGCGCCTGTTTTTAGATAGAACTGGTCATTCGGAAATGCAAAACGTTTATTTTTTACTAATACATCATCATCGGAAAATTCGTTCATTTTAGGCGTTGCCTGCTTTTCGCCTGTATTGATGCATAATAAAATGTCATGGGCATTTGAATCCTGCTGGTCAACATAATGAGAATCATTGCTCGCAATTATCCTGACATTATATTTTTTTGCAAACTTAACCAGGGATAAATTCACTTTATCCTGGTCGGGTATGCCATGCCTTTGCAGCTCAATGTAAAAGTCGTCCTGGAAAATATTCAGCCACCATTTAAATTCATTTTCACCTTCTGCCTCTCCTTTTTTCAAAATGGTTTGTGGCACCAGGGCACCGAGACAGCAGGTAGTAGCGATCAAACCTTCATGGTATTTATGAATAAGTTCTTTATCGATCCTGGGGTATTTGGAATACATGCCTTCGATGTATCCAAGAGAAGTCAGCTTTACGAGGTTCTTGTAGCCGGTCTCATTTTTTGCCAGTAAGATCTGGTGATGACGCGGATCCTTTTCATCCTTGCTGAATGTTTTGCGGGTTCTGTCAGTAGTAATGTAAAATTCACAGCCAACGATTGGCTTTACTTTTAACGATTTATCTTCATTGACATGTTTATAAGCTTCTTTTACAAATTCGAAAGCGCCAA
>JBDSLD010000420.1:0-9361 GCA_039916545.1 Ferruginibacter sp. | reverse complement strand
GGACAGGGAATCAGGCCGCTCACGTGGTTTTGGTTTTGTAGAAATGCCTAATAGCGAAGAAGGTAAAGATGCAATGCTGGGTTTAAACAACAAAGAAGTTGAAGGAAGAGCAATGTCTGTTTCTATAGCCAAGGAAAGAGAAGAAAGAACTAGCGGCGGCGGCGGAAGTCGTGGCGGTTATTCAAGCAATCGCGGAAGCGGTGGTGGTGGCAACAGATGGTAATTCCAAACTGATATACTACAAAAAAAAGAGCTCAATTTATTGGGCTCTTTTTTTTGTGCCCGGGCCTTCACCATCAGATTGACCATGCCTGGTACATTTAGTGACCAATGCCATAAAATATGCGTGTGTGTAAATCATGTATCCTACTTAGTTACCTTCTTTTTTCTTAGCTAAATCAACTTTTCTTTAATCCCGGGGCGCTATCTTTGTTTACTATGGCTTCCAATCGTTCTGCTGCTATCAGCTTTATTTTTATTACCCTGTTAATTGATGTCACCGGCATCGGACTTATCATACCGGTCGTTCCCGGGTTGATCGAACAACTAATTCATGGAAATATAAGCGAGGCTTCCAGGTACAGTGGCTGGCTCGCCTTTGCATATGCGATAATGCAGTTTCTTTTTGCCCCTTTGCTTGGTAACTTAAGTGATCGCTATGGGAGAAGGCCGATATTGCTGCTCTCATTGTTGGGACTTGGGATCGATTATATTTTCCTTTCCCTTGCTCCCTCGATCGGTTGGTTGTTCGTTGGTAGATTGATCGCGGGCTTAGGCGGGGCCAGCTTTACAACTGCCACCGCCTATATTGCCGATATCAGTACTCCTGAAAACCGCGCGCAAAACTTTGGAATGGTAGGCGCCGCATTCGGACTCGGATTTATTTTGGGCCCAGTAATTGGTGGCCTGTTGGGCGAATACGGAGTTCGTGTGCCGTTTATCGTTGCCGCCTGCCTGAGCCTGTTGAATTGCATCTATGGATATTTTGTGTTGCCAGAATCACTGGCCAATGAAAACAGGCGGGCGTTTGACTGGAAAAGGGCCAATCCACTGGGCACTTTAAAACAATTAAAAAAATACCCTGCTGTCAGTGGCCTCGTGATCTCCTTTTTCCTCATCTATCTCGCAGCCAATGCCGTGCAAAGCACCTGGTCATTTTTTACTATCAAGCAATTTAACTGGAGTGCCAAAATGATCGGCCTTTCCCTCGGGTTGGTTGGACTACTGGTTGGTATTGTGCAGGGTGGGCTGATACGTTTTGTAAACCCGTACATGGGCAATAAGCGCAGTGTGTATGTAGGCATTGCACTGTATACCGTCGGACTGTTCCTGTTTGCTTTCGCTTCGCAAAGCTGGATGATGTTTGTCTTTCTTTTTCCTTATTGCCTGGGAGGTATTTGTGGCCCGGCAATTCAGTCGATCATATCGGGCCAGGTTCCTGCCAACCAACAAGGTGAATTGCAGGGCGGCCTTACCAGTATCATGAGTTTGACGAATATTATCGGCCCGGTTTTAATGACCAATTTGTTTTCGTATTTTACAAAACCAACGGCCCCATTTCAGTTTGCCGGCGCAGCCTTTTTTTTAGGTGGGATATTCATGGCCGCTAGTTTGGTGTTTGCTTATCGAACCTTGCACAGCAACGCCACCATCACCTGATTTTATTTACTGCAAATGCGCTTATTAAACGATAATAAAAGGTCAGTTTTCAATTAAAGTTCATGCTTAATTAATGCTTGTCAACTCTTTGCTATGATCACCGGGACAGATGATTTTAAAAATGTTTTTTTTATTGGCGTAGCCGGTACCGGCATGAGTGCCATTGCTCAATATTTAGCGGGCACGGGAAAAAATGTTTCAGGAAGCGACCGTTTTTTTACACCGGGCAGCTACAATGAAACAAAGGAAAAATTGCAGTCAGCAGGCATACAATGTTTTTTACAGAACGGGGAAGGGATCACCGGCGATACCGGATTGGTGGTAGTTTCCACGGCTGTGGAAGACACGGTATTTGAAGTACAAAAGGCAAAAGAATTGAATATACCAATCATTAAGCGTTCCGAATTACTTGCCTTGATCGCAAACAGCAAAAGAACCATCGCGGTAGCGGGCACATCTGGCAAAAGCACCACCAGTGCGATGTTATACGATATTTTAAAATTTGCCGGCTTGGCTCCCAGTATTATCAGCGGGGCGGGATTGGTAAGTATCATCCGGGAAGGTAAAATTGGCAATGCTGCAGTTGGAGCAGGGGAGTGGTTGGTAATAGAAGCCGATGAAAGTGATGGCTCGATCGTGCAATATCATCCTGAAGTTGGCTTGTTGCTTAACATTGATAAAGACCACCAGGAGATCGATGAACTGTTGAATATATTTGGCCAATTTAAAAATAATACGGGGGACCTGTTTATTGTCAACCAGTCCAATTCTTTGTCAAGATCATTATCTGCAAATACGGATCATGATTTTAGTGTGTCGGAAAATTTTCCAGCCGGATACCAGTCCACAGATTTTCACCAGGATGGTTTTACAATTCAATATACTATATCAGAAGTCCGGTTTTCCCTCAATACGGTCGGTAAGCATAATATGGAAAATGCTGTTGCGGCAACTTGTGTGGCTAACCAGTTGGGGGTAGATTTGAGGACATGCGCGGAAGCATTGAAAAATTACGAAGGCATTTACCGGCGCCACCAGGTGCTGGGTAAAAAGGATGGCGTGTGGGTGATTGATGACTATGCCCATAACCCGGCAAAATGCGCCGCGTCTATTGCTGCCTGCCAATACATTGCGCCAAGGGTGGTTGCATGGTTTCAGCCGCATGGCTATGGACCAACCAGGTTTTTAAGAAATGATTTTGTAAAGGAAATTGCCGCGGTCCTGCGGCCGCAGGATGAGATATGGATGAGCGAAATTTTTTATGCCGGCGGAACAGCGGTGAAAGATATTTCCGCCAATGACCTGATCAATGATATAAAATCATTGGGTAAAAATGCTTATTTTGTTGATAACCGGAATGATTTTGTAGGCGCTGTTCGTTCACATTTGTCGGATCCTTGTGTGCTGTTATTAATGGGTGCAAGGGATCCTGGCCTGGAACAATTTGGTAAAGAAGTTTGGGCAAATCTGTGATACCAGCAATGTAAAGCTGCCAGATCGTTAAGGGGTAAACCCGCGCTCGATCACTTCGAATAAAGTTTCTACGCAATGATAACGCTTATCAAAAATATAAAACGGCTCATCAGTACCCGCACACAAACTCACGTGTTGCGTGGAAAAGAATTAGGAGAAATGCCGTTCATAGAAAATGCGTTTTTGCTAATTGAAGATGGCATAATTGCCGGCTATGGCAGCATGGCAGAACTCACATTGAAAGTACCTCAATTACCAACAACAACATTCGATGCGTCAGGGCAATTTGTACTGCCCTGCTGGTGCGACAGCCATTCACATATAGTATTTGCAGGATCAAGAGAAACTGAATTTGTAGATAAGATCAAGGGGCTCACTTATTCAGAGATAGCCGCAAACGGGGGTGGCATCCTTAATTCCGCGAAAAAGATAACCGAGGCAAGTGAAGATGCGCTTTTTAGCCAGGCCTGGGAAAGGCTTGAAGCAGTAAGCAAATTGGGGACGGGGGCAATTGAAATTAAAAGTGGCTATGGCTTAACACTTGCAGGAGAATTGAAAATGTTGCGGGTAATAAAAAAATTAAAACAACGATCAGCGTTAACCATAAAAGCGACTTTCCTGGGTGCGCACACTTATCCGCTTGAATTTAAAGACAACCACCAGGGTTATATCGATTTAATCACACAGGAAATGCTACCCGTAATAGCAGCTGAAAAATTAGCGGATTATATTGATGTGTTTTGTGAGACCGGTTTTTTTTCTCCGGAGGAAATGGATATTGTTTGCAGGGCGGGGATGGCGCTGGGATTAAAACCTAAGCTCCACGTTAACCAGTTAAATAGTATTGGTGCAATAGCAGCCGGACAAAAGCTAAACGCGTTGTCACTCGACCACCTGGAAACATTGACCAGTGATGATATCAGGTTATTATCCAGCGATAGCTGGCCCGGCCTTTGCACTTTATTGCCGACGGCCGCTTTCTTCTTGCGCATGCCATTTCAGCCGGCGCGTAAATTGATCGATGCAGGTTGCGCAATTGCACTTGCCAGTGATTATAATCCTGGTTCTTCACCAAGCGGCAACATGAACCTGGTAGTTGCTATGAGTTGCATTCAGATGAAGATGCTGCCTGAAGAAGCCATCAATGCGGCAACTATCAACGGCGCTTATGCGATGGAATGCGGCGGTCAGCTGGGAAGTATCACGATCGGGAAAAAGGCAAACCTTATTCTTACAAAATCAATTCCTTCATTAGCTTATTTACCTTACTCTTTTGGAACCAATTTAATTGATAAGGTAATTATCAACGGGGAGTTCATTTAAAAAATAATTGTATGAAACAATACCTGGCGCGTATTTCAATTCTTGTGAAAGATTATGATGAAGCCATTCAGTTCTATACTCAAAAACTGGGCTTTGAATTGATTGAAGATACGGTGCTGAGCTAAAACAAACGTTGGGTAGTGGTGGCGCCGCCAGGGTCGACCGAATGTGCTTTGCTACTTGCCAAAGCATCCAATGAAGAGCAGAAAAAAAATGTAGGATACCAGGCAGGCGGAAGGGTGTTCTTATTTCTGCATACGGATGATTTCAACAGGGACCATGAGCGATACACAAAAAATAATATAAAATTTATAAGAGGCCCGGTTAAAGAAGTATATGGAACCGTGGCGGTTTTTGAAGACCTGTATGGCAATCTTTGGGACCTGATCGAACCAACAAAAAAATATAAGTAACATTTTATTTGTTTCCGCTCGCTGATTATCTCCACACACAACACTGTATTAATTTGAACGTTGAGCATTGAACGTTGAATATTGAATATTTATGGCGGTATTTTTAATCAACTTTCAATGTTCAATTCTCAATATAGGATTAGGTGGATAAGCCGCAAATCCAACACCACTGTCAACTAATGCAGCCTGATAATAACGATGTCTACCTTTTCCACCAGTAACCGGGTTAGCAGCCTCTTTTGGTTCGGTATCGACGAAGTCGGTATTAAAAAAATGCGCAGCTTATTTTTTTAAAGAAGCAAAAGCAGCTGCGTTCCGGTTACGCAGCCCGCCGGCTGTGGAGGCGAAAGAATTGAATCGAAAAGAAAAAAAATTGGTAAAGTCAATACGCTTTTCAACCTAATCCTATAATGAATATTTATGGTAATATTTGTAACCGGCTCTTAATGTTCAATTCTCAATTTTAAATGTTCACTACACAACTTTCAACTCCCAGTTCTTAACTACCGGTTACGTATACTCGTTTATTAAATTCCTGGTCTTTTTTGGTATTAACAATTCATTTGTAAACGATGAAAGTAAGAATCAATCTTATACACATTGATAACAATTAAAAATTTAAGATCATGAAAAAGACATTTACATTTTTAGCAATTGCTGTATTATCAGCATCAGCATTATTTGCTCAAAACAATTCGCGTGATAACAATTATGGAGGTGGCAGGGGACGCGACGTAGTCGTAAACGATCGTGGCGGAAATGGTTATGGCAGGGACAGAGGCACCTACTATTTCACAGCAAAAGAAAGAGACACGGAAATATTTTCCATCAGGAGGGAGTATGGCAAAAGGATCGAATCTGTAAGGCATAAATTGTTTATGGGAAGATCGAAAAAGGAACAACTGATCTGTTCATTAGAGTTACAGCGTGACAGTGAGATCCGGTCGGTGATCGAAAAATTTAATGACAGGAAAAACCTTTTTGGAAGGGATAACAGGCATGATGATGATAATCATGACAGAAGACACAAGTGGTAAAAGCGTTGCCTGTTCGTAGAAAAGCTCCTGGATAACAGGGGCTTTTTCTTTAGCCATCGTCGGATTTTGCAAATCACTTACTACGCAATAATTATAAGGCTCCCAAAACCGCGGCCTCTTTTGATTCATAAAGAATTTCCCTAACTTTCCTTTATGAAACATTTTAAATTCTATACAAAGGAAGATACCTTGTCCGTTACAGGCATCCGGCGTTTTGAAACAAAATTAGGAGAGCGTTTACAGACTGTTCATCCAGATAGGGAATGGGGCGAATTTTTGCAGCGGTCCACCGCCAAATACGTGTTGATTGGAATTCCCGAAGACATTGGTGTAAAGGCAAATTATGGAACGGGTGGTGCTGATACCGCCTGGCTCTCTTTTCTAACATCCTTTCTGAATATTCAGAGCAATGATTTTTTTACAGGCGAAGAAGTTTTGCTGCTCGGGCATTTCGATTTTGGAGACATTAAATACCTGGTTGAAAACAATGCTTACGGCCAGGAGGAATTGATAGACGCCTACCGCCACGCCGTGAATATAATCGACGATGAAGTAGAAAATTTAGTAAAGGTGATTGCCTCATTAAAGAAAATACCGGTTATCATCGGTGGCGGCCATAACAATGCTTATCCAATTATCAAGGGAGTGGCGAAAGGCTTACGCAAAGCGGACCTGTTGGCAATTTCGCAGATCAATGTTATTAATTTGGACGCTCATGCTGATTTTAGAAGCACCGAAGGAAGGCATAGCGGCAACGCATTTCGTTATGCTTCTGAAGATGGATTTCTTGGTAAATATTCTATCATCGGGCTGCACGAAAATTATATTTCGCAAAATATTTTACTGGATATCCACAACGATCCTTTTATTGATTATGTCACGTATGAAGATATATTTTTGCACGAAAGAAAAAACTTTATCCAGGCTGTCGCACACTCAACCGGCTTTACGGAAGACACTTATACCGGCATAGAACTGGACCTTGATTGTGTTGAAAATATGTTGAGTAGTGCTGCCACACCTGCAGGTATCACTGCTTTACAAGCGAGGCAGTTTGTAACATTTGTAGCGCAGGATGCAAAAGTCGCCTACCTGCATATTTGTGAAGGCGCAACCCAATTATCTGATGGACGAAAAAATGAATCTACGGGTAAATTGATCAGTTACCTGGTGAGTGATTTCATAAAAGGGTGCACTCCCGGATTGCCTTAATCCAGCAGACCGGCAATTTCTTTTTCTTCTGCCACTCCTTCTTTACGCCATACCTGTTTGCCATCTTTAAAAAGAATAAATACAGGCAACGCAGTGACATTGTATTTTTTCAGGATGTCCTCATCCTTACCGCCGTCAACTTTTACAAGGGTAAATTTATTGGGATTATTATCCTGGAGACTTTTTAAGACCGGTTCCATTTTTTTGCATGGCGGGCACCATTCGGCGCCAAAGTCAACCAACACGGTTTTGGAGCGGCTGACAGCCGTATTAAATTCATCGATGGTCATTTGTTTTTCGGTGGACCGGCCTTCTACCGGTTTGTCCTCATTCTTCCATGCGTTTATCCCGCCTGCCAGTTCATACACCTGGTACCCCATTCCTCTCATTTTTGTTGCTGCCGCAGCACTCCGGCTTCCAGCCAGGCAATAGACATATACCGGTTTCTGCTTATCGATAAAAGCAATACGCCTGTTAAATTCGGTCTCATCTTTCCAATCTGCCAACAGCGCATTCTTCAGGTGTCCTGCACTATATTCTCCCGGTGTTCTTACATCCAGCAATTGAATAGAATCTTTTACGGCAATTCCTTTTTCAAACTCTCCAACTGTAAGGTTGGTTGGTGTTTGCGCATAGCTGGAAAAAAAATTAAACAGCAGGAGTATAGCGCCGGTAAGTTTATGGAAAGTTTTCATAAGTTAAAATTTTTTAAAATTTGCCGGAGATGCCACAGGCCATATTAAATTTCAAATATTGGTTAGCGTCTGCCACCGGATCTTTTTTTAGGTTTTGTATATTTTGCTTTGACAGTTTTAGATTTTACAGTCTTCGCCTTCATAGTTTTCTGCCTGGTATTTTTGACCGGTATAGCTTTTACCAGGTTCAATTGTTGCTCGATTTTCGTTGGTCTGAGGGCAGACAATGCCTTCATCAACCGGGGCAGATCATTTTTTTTGATATCGCCGGTCAATGTAACAACGCCTTCTTTAACATCAGCCTTCACAGATGGGAATTTTTTGGTAACATTCGTTACAGCTATGAACAAAGGATCAGTTGGAGAATTTAGTCCCGCATCATCAGCAATGGCAACAGTATCGCCGACAGGCGCCACTGGCGAAGCGGCAATGACAGCGGTATCAGCCGCTGCTGCAGGTGTTGCCAGGTTATTGATCACCGTTTTTACACCCGTCACATCCTGCGCAATCTTTTCACAATTTTCCCGGCTTACTTCATCTTTACATTCGCCGGTGATAGTAACGATACCATTTGTAACATCGATTACTGCTGCCGACAAATCCGGCGCAGCCTTTAACCTTGTTTCAATAGTAGCTTTAATATCGTTATCGGTAATTTTCGCAGCACAACTGAATAAACCAATTGCAGTTGCAATAAAGAGTGTAACTATTGACCCGCGTAATTTCATTTCTTACTATTTATTTCTAACTAATATTACTGTAATCATTAACTTCCGGCTAATATATTGTTGTGCCCTGATATATTAAAACCGCTTTCTACTTTTAATTTTTCCACCACATTGAAAATTATCGGGCATATTTCATAATACATCAACGTACCAAATAACCTGGAAGTAAAATTAGGTTTATGAAGATGTGGAAAATCCCTGCATGGCTCAAACCGATGTTCATATACTGCGCAAATCGTGCCATTTAAAAAATGACAGGGGATCGTGTTCATGACCATTTCCCCTTGCTCACTTTCTTCTATATATTTTTGCTTGAAACTTGCGACACTTATTTGTAGGTGATTTGCAACTGGTACTGTTTCTTCACCAGTGACACCGATGATCAAAGATCTGCAACAATTACCACATTGCGTGCAATCTATTTGTGGCGTAACCTCATCATTCAACCGGTGAACGATTGAATCTATCCACTCTTTATCCTGTTGTTTGAGGAAAATTCTAAACGCATCATTTTCCGCTTCATTTTCAGCAGCGGCAAGCCTGATCGTAAGGAGGTCTTTTTGTACGGGCAATAATTTTTATTTTTTGCAAATATATTATTAAAATACAATAGGAAGATCGTTCATCTCATCCGTTGCAAGTGTCTTGTCCAGTTGCTTTTTAACGATGATGGCCCGGGCGTATTTCTTTTGCTTTTGTAAAGCTTCGTACAGGCCCCTTAAAGACCAATGGTTGTTTGGATTTTCTTTCAGGTCTTCTTTAAAAATATTTTCTGCCTTTAAAAATAAACCTGATTTTAATAAGGCTGCGCCAAGATAAGG
>JBDSLD010000419.1:0-20278 GCA_039916545.1 Ferruginibacter sp. | reverse complement strand
TGGAGGCAAAAGTAGAGAGTTGACAGGTAGTTGGTGAAGTGAAGATTCGGATTAGAAAATATTCTAAAACCCTTACCAGTTATTAATAACAGCATTTTCTTGCAGACACTATCTAATCTGTGCTCTTCTTAGTCGGGATAAACTAAGTAAAAAAGTGCAGGATATTTTAATCGATCCGGAAAATACAATATTGGTTAGTGCAATATGCTTATGCGAAATATCATTAAAATACTCTTCAGGTAAATTACAATTATCAAATATTTTGCCTGATGATTGCCGGATTTCACAAAATATTGGTTTTAACTTTTTTTACCTTTCAATCCAAAAGGCCGCTACATTTTATTTGCTGTCCGACGAATATCACAAGGATACTTTTGATAGAATGCTGCTATGGCAGGCCATAAAAAATGCTTTGGTATTTATTAGCGACGATAAGGAAGTGAAGAATCACGCAGCAAGCGGTTTAAAAGTGATCAGTTAAAACTAACAATATTGTCTTCCAGCTAACTTAATGCGTCACTGTTAGTTTAAAACCTGTGTTTACAGTTAATGTAGCTGCCGGACTAACTGAAGTACTTCTGCAAACAGCATCAGAATTTATCTCCGGAAAATTAATTACGTCATTTTTAATAACTACGTCGGTATTTGAATCCGGAACATTACCACAACTCCAGTTAAACGGATCTTCCCAGGCTGTGTTCTTTCCACCGGTCCAGTTACTGGTAAACTTTATAGCAATAATATTACTGTAGCTGGCAGCATCTACCAGGCACCTATATTGATATCCGTAAAAAGAAGTTGGAACCGCCGGTGTTAATTGCAATTGGCTGCTGTTGGTTGTTTTGTAATAAATGTTGTCAGTAATATCGGTAAACCCACTTCCGGTATCAACCTGCCATTGATAGGTAGTTCCTTTTAGATTGGAAGTAATGAACGTATAATTCAGAGGGCATGTTACCAACGGTGCGTTGTTAACCGTAAAATAAGCAGTAGATTTTTTTCCATTATAAGTTACTTCATATTTCCACGTGCCGGTAGGCGCAGTAGCAGGGAGTATCAAATAATACCACCACCAGGAGGCAGAATAATAAATATTAAATACAGATACCCAGGTTTGCCAAACAGTATTATCAGGGTAATAAATCCGGTGGGTAGCCTGTTCACCATTCATTTGGTCCCGGTAATAACTGCCGACATAAAGCGTATCGCCACTGGCATAGTTCATTTTGATGTTACTTGCTTCACCTGTATTACAATCCGTATGCACGGGCGGCGCGCCATGTGTCATCACTTTACTGATGGTGGGTACGTAATATGGTTGCTGGTTTGCCCACCAGCTTGTTTGCCCGTTGTGATTGTTGCAATCACCTGCCCATGGATCAACCAGTTGCGAATAAGTAGAATTGGTATAGACCTCAAAATGTAAATGCGGCCCGGTAGAATTTCCTGAGCTGCCGACGATACCCAAATATTCTCCGACGGCTACAGTTTCTCCCACAGCCTTCGCTGTGAGCGAACCCAATTTCATATGGCCGTACCAGCAAACCGAGCCGTCTGCCTGCATTACATAAACCGCATTCCAGTCGCAATTGGTGCAAAAAGCGCAATTCTGATCAAAGTTCCCGTCAGATTTTCCTATGATGGTGCCCGGCGCTGCGGCGATTATTTCCACTGCATTGGTTGCCATCTTTTCCCAAAAAAATGGCCAGGTAAAAATATCGGTTCCCTGGTGATTGTACCCGGAACTTTGATCGTAACTACGCTTACCGCAATTATAATCCAGTACATTATTGGGAAACGTTGGATCTTCATCAACATAGTTGGAAATGCCATAAAACCCGTTGTCATTATAACCCAGGGCTTGTTTCAGCGGCCATTCAAAAGCTGTGGCCGTAGTATTGGCCTGGGTTGCGATCTTATTGGCTGATCTCAGGATGGCTTCGTTAGATCGCAGCATATTAATGATGGCTGATCTTTGCTTGGGGCTGATCTCATCTATGATCTTTATTACATCTCTATAACTGCCGCCGCCGGCAGGAGATAATACAGGCGCCTGTGAAAAAGCTATTTCTGCAAAGGAAAACAAGGCGAAAATAAAAAAGGGTAACTTATTTTTCATATAAAAAAGGTAGGTGCGGTGAGGGGTTCGGACTAAAACTAATATAAATTATTAGTATTCCATAGCATAATTTTCCAGGGTGATTTACCCGTTGCTAATGTGATGAGGGTAAACCTCATTGATGGGGTATTGTGGTCGGAGAAATTATTTTCAATAGTTTTTACAGATATATTGCACATTTTATTCAGCCATAGTTCCATAAATTAACTATTTTAGATGTTAACGCTAAGACACCTGGCATGAAAAAAAATACCTGTTTGCTCCTCCTCTTAATTTTTTTCTTTGGCAGTAATTCTTTTGCCCAGGCAGTTAAAGATTCAACCCTTCTAATTTATAAAAATCCGCTGGCTGTTAATTTAGCCGACCCCTATGTATTGTATGAAGATGGTGTCGGTTATTTTATGTATGGCACAGGCGGCGGAGCGAAAAATGGCTTTTCATCCTACTCATCAAAGGACCTGGTAAACTGGATATATGAAGGCCAGGTTTATCACGGCGACAATGAAAACGGCTGGGGGAGCGGCGATTACTGGGCGCCGGAAGTCTATAAAGTGCAGGATAAATATTACATGTTTTACAGCGCACAATGGAAAGTAAATCCTACCAATGAACTGGAAAACTTTCGGATAGGCGTTGCCGTGGCCGACAAGCCAACCGGCCCATTTATCGATATTGCAAAGGCACCCGTTTTCGATCCGGGGTACCCGATCATCGATGCCAATGTGTTGTTCGATAACGGGAAAATGTATCTTTATTATTCCAGGTGCTGTTATAAACATGCCGTGAAAAGCGAAGTGGCTGACTGGGCTAAGAAGAAAGGCTGGTTTAAGGAGATTGAAGAAAGTTGGGTATATGGAATCGAATTAAAAAATGATTTTTCGGGTACGATTGGAGAGCCCGTAATGTTATTGAGGCCACCGTCAGTGATGAATGATAAGCAAGCGGAATGGGAAAGTCGTTCTGTAACTTCCCGGGAAGTTAACCGGCGCTGGACAGAAGGCTCAGTCGCTTTCAAGAAAGCAGGTATTTATTACATCATGTACTCTACCAATTTTTTTGGTGGTAAAAATTATGCGGTCGGCTACGCAACTTCCCGAACGCCGCTTGGCCCATATAAAAAAGCACTCAATAACCCGGTGCTTCAAAAAAACACCGCAACCGGGGGAACTGTTACCGGCACCGGGCATAATAGCATAACCTATTCGCCTGACCGTACAGAAATGTTCTGTGTTTATCACGGCCGGACGAATATGACCGGTGATGAAAGGGTCGTGTTTATCGACCGGATGAGAATTCTTGCAGACGGGACACTATCGGTATCAGGACCAACTACTACGGCTCAACCAGTCCCTTCCGGTTCCGGCAGCAAATAAAATTTTGCTTCCTGGAACAGGAATAATCAAATCACAATTTTGTAAAGATCGCAACAGCCTAACCTGCATATGCCAGGATGGATGTATTGTAGTATCGTAAAATGATCAGACATGGAAACAAACTGGTACAATAAATCTGTTGAGGACGCCCTCAAAGAAATTGGGAGTAATCCAAATGGACTGGATGATGCAACCGTGCAGGAAAAATTATCGGAGTATGGAAAAAATGAATTGAAGGGGAAAAAGAAAATCAGCCCCTTGTTGATTTTCTTTCACCAGTTCCTGGACGTAATGATATTGGTACTGGCAGTGGCCGCAGTCATATCCTGGTTTATCGGGGAACTCTCCGATACCATTGTAATAGTTGTAATTATTCTTCTCAATGCCGTTATTGGTTTTGTGCAGGAATACCGTGCAGAAAAGGCCATTGAAGCATTGCAAAAAATGGCTGCACCACGTTCCCGGGTTTTAAGGAATGGAGAGATCGCCGAACTTGATGCGATAGACATTGTTCCCGGCGACGTGGTTTTATTGGAAGCTGGTAATACAGTGTCTGCAGACATGCGTTTAATAGAAAGCGAAACTATAAAAGCAGATGAAGCAAGCCTTACCGGGGAATCGCACCCGGTGGATAAGAAAACGGATGCCTTGCCAGGCAAAGAACTGCAGGTAGGAGACAGGATGAATATGGTTTTTAAAGGAACGCAAATAACAGGCGGACACGGCAAAGCCCTGGTAGTGGCCACAGGTATGCAAACAGAATTGGGGCACATCGCCGGTATGCTCGACACAAAGGAAAGCGGCACCCCGCTTCAAAAAAGATTGGAACAGTTTAGCAGGAAGCTAACTGTCATCATCATTCTTTTATGCATCATATTTTTTGTTGTAGGTTATTTACGTGGAGAAGAACCGAAACGCATGCTGCTTACGGCTATCTCCCTGGCGGTAGCTGCTATCCCGGAAGCCTTGCCTGCCGTGGTTACGATCTCACTCGCCCTGGGTGCAAAACGTTTAATGAGCCGGCAGGTCTTGATAAGGAAATTATACGCGGTTGAAACATTAGGGTCCGTAACTTATATCTGTACAGACAAAACAGGAACACTCACAAAAAATGAGATGATCGTGCAGGAGGTATGGGTGCAGGAAGAAAATAAACACCAGGAATTATTACAGGCGATGAGCCTGAACCAGGATGTTAAAGAAAAAGAAGGAAAGCATACCGGTGATCCTACCGAGATAGCCATGGTAAGATATGCGAAGAGCCAGGAGTACTACAAACGCGTAAAAGAAATCCCTTTCGATGCAGATAGAAAAGCCATGACCACCATCCACGAGAGAAATGGAAAATTTTGGGTGATCACAAAAGGAGCGGCCGAAGTAATAACCGCCATGAACCTGGACGCCAATATAAAAGAAGTTATAAAAGAACAGGAAGAGAAGATGGCCGGCAATGGCATGCGGGTAATCGGATTTGCGGGTAAAGAGTTGAGCGAATTGCCTGCAGATGTTTCACCGGAAACCATTGAAAAAGATATGCAGTTCATCGGATTGGCAGGATTGATAGATCCGCCGCGGGAGGAGGCAAAGGATGCTATCGCGAAATGCAAGGCGGCAGGCATCGTACCCGTGATGATCACTGGCGATCATCCGTTGACGGCAGCTTCTATCGCCAGGCAGTTAGGTATCATTGATAAAGAAGACCAGCAGGTAGTAACCGGAACACAAATGAGGGAAAGAGGCGATGACAAATTAAAAGAAGACATTCTAAAAATAAGGGTTTATGCCAGGGTATCGCCTGAGCAAAAACTAAAGATCGTGGAGGCGCTGCAGGAAAAAAAGCAATTCGTATCAATGACCGGAGATGGTGTCAATGATGCGCCATCTTTAAAGAAAGCCAATATAGGCGTCGCAATGGGAATCACGGGAACAGATGTGACCAAAGAAGCCGCGCACATGATTTTGTTGGATGATAATTTTGCAACGATCGTAAAAGCCATAAAAGAGGGACGCCGGGTGTATGACAATATCCGGAAATTTATAAAATATATCCTTACAGGAAATACGGCAGAGATCTGGACGATTTTTCTCGCACCCTTTGTCGGGTTACCAATTCCATTATTGCCCGTGCATATTTTATGGATCAATTTAGTTACAGACGGATTGCCAGCCCTGGCGCTGGCTGTGGAACAGGGAGAAAAAGATAGTATGCAGCTTCCACCGCGCAAACCCGGCGAAAGTGTTTTTGCGAAAGGGTTGGGCCGGCATGTATTGTGGATGGGTATTTTGATCGGGTTTATTACCCTTGCTACACAGTGGTTTGCAATCAATGTCGGCGACGCACATTGGCAAACAATGGTTTTCACCGTACTTTGTTTTGGCCAGTTATGGCATGTGATGGCCATACGAAGCGAAACGGAATCTTTATTTAAATTAGGACTTTTAAGTAATGTACCGCTTTTACTGGCCGTACTGGGTACAGTGGCATTGCAACTGGCGGTGATCTATGTTCCTTACCTGAATACTTTTTTTCACACGCAGGCGCTTACCGGACTTGAACTGTTTACAACTTTTGCTGTATCGTCTATTGTTTTTATCGCAGTAGAAATTGAAAAAGCGGTAAAGAGATCGAAGCGCACGCGGATCGTTGCAGGTGGTTCTTTGATATAAATATTCAGAAAAAAATAGTGTTCCATTTATCTGTCACTTCGATTTTGGTTATCATCACACTGATTACATCCTTGTATTTTCATTTTTGTATTTTTAAATTTCTTCACATTCAATAGTTGTACTATGCCAGGCATAAAAGCGATCCTGTTTGACTTTGACGGTGTGATCATCGACTCAGAACCTGTGCACGCAAAAGCAAAACGACTGGTACTTGAAAAATTCGGTATCACTTATCCTGTCAATATTTTTGATGATTATAAAGGGAGAACCGATAAAGTCTTTTTCGATCATGTTGCTAATGAACTTGATACCGGTAAGCGCCCGGCGGAGATTTTTCTTGATTCCAAGAATTTTTTTTTTGATGAGCTGGTAAAAGAAATAAAACTCATCGATGGCTTTTTGTCTTTTCATAAAAGTGCTAAAGAAAAAGGTATCCGGACTGCCATTGTAAGTTCTACTACACTTTATAGTTTTAAGCCGGTTGATGAAATTTATAAACTGACCGATATTTTTGATCTTGTCATTACCGGCGCAGATACAGAATTTCACAAACCACATCCTGCACCTTATCTTAAAGCACTTGAAAGGCTTAGTGTAAAGGCCAGCGATGTCATTGCAATTGAAGATTCCCCCAACGGAATAATTTCTGCGAAGGCGGCAGGTTGTTTCGTATATGGATTGACCAGTTCTTTTCAAGGAACTGATTTGATAACAGCAGGTGCAGATCGAATCGTAGAAAGTTATGAAGAACTGGCAAGGATTTTAGAGATATAAAAAGACCCGTTATTGTAATAGGCTAAAAAATATGGGCCGGTAATATTTTAATTACAGGCCCAATGATTTATTGTATGGTTTGATGACCTATACTTTTGGAAGCGTGTACCCGTTATGATATTCTTTCATCAGGTATTGCTGGTTGATTGGTTCCTCTGTAAATGCCATTTTTGCTTTATCCCAGAATAATTTTTTTCCGCTGCGAAACGCAATGTTGCCCATTTGCGCAACTGTTGCTACATGGGCGCCATCCTGGATAGAGCAATGCAGGTCTGCTGTTTTGCGCGATTTAACTACGCTGATAAAATTCTCCCAATGTTTTTCAAGCCCATTGTCAGATGGCTTTTGAAAAGGCATGACTATCTTATTTTCACTTTGCTTTTCTTCAATCACTTCCCAGCCGCCGCGGTTTAAAATGAGTGTTCCATTATTGCCAATATATGCAATGCCATGGTCCCTGCCATAAGAACCATTATCAATACCCATGGCAGAATCCCATACCAGATTAAATTTTTCAAATTCGTATAAAGTCGTCAAAGTGTCGGGTGTTTCTTCGTACAGGTCAGGATAGGCAAATCGTCCTCCGAGCGCGGCTATGCTGATCGGTAATTCGGCTTTCATACCAAGTAACCCATAGTCGAGCAAGTGTACACCCCAGTCGGTCATAAGTCCGCCGGCATAATCCCAAAACCACCTGAAATTAAAATGAAAACGGCTGGCGTTAAAAGCCCTGGTCGGAGCCGGACCGAGCCATTGTTTATAATCTACACCAGCGGGCGGTGCTGAATCGGCAACTACCGGCCCGGGCTTCATCCAACCCTGGTAGCACCAAACTTTTACCGTACGGATATTGCCCAGTTTACCGCTTTGAACAAAATCAACCGCATCTCTAAAATGCTGCTGGCTGCGTTGCCATTGGCCGCCTTGTACTACTTTATTATACCGTTTTTGTGCTGCCACCATCCTGGTGCACTCGCCGATAGAATTACCTACCGGCTTCTCTACATATACATCTTTACCTGCTTCACAGGCTGCAATCATAATCAGGGCATGCCAATGATCCGGCGTGCCGATGATGACCGCATCGATATCTTTTTGCGCTAACAATTTCCTGTAATCATCGTAAATTTTTATTTTCGATGCATCTACTTTTAAAGCGGCTAATTCGGCCAGCCTGGTATCAATTACACTTTTATCAACATCACAAACTGCCACCAGGTTAACACCCGCTACTTTCAAGGCAGCCTTCACATTTGCCCAGCCCATCCCTTTAATTCCGATGGCGCCAATATTCACCTGGTCGCTGGGAGCTAATTGTTTATTTAACATAGCAAAGGCCTTGTTATCAAAGGCAGAAGCTACTGCGCCTGCACCCAATATCAGTGAAGACTGTTGAATGAATTTTCTACGGGATGACATGGTTGGAATTTGTCGGTTTAAGCAATAGTTAATATAATGGGAGTGTATAGCGGTGATCGTTGCAGGGTGCCGGGTTCACAAGCGGTAACCAGGACGAGCCACGCCACCAAATTATTTATCCGAATTCTTTACCTTCTTCTGGCTTTTTGGTGCAAACATCACTAACATCCTTTTACCTTCCATTTTAGGCATGCCTTCCAGTGCGCCTACATCTTTCAACCGGTCTGCGAATTTCAATAATAATAATTCGCCTCTTTCTTTAAACATGATCGCGCGACCCTTAAACTGTACATGCGCCTTTACCTTATTGCCATCGAGTAAAAATCTTTCCGCGTGTTTACACTTGAATTCAAAATCGTGGTCATCTGTATTTGGAGTAAAACGAACCTCTTTAACCTCGCTGGTTTTAGACTTCGCCTTCATTTCTTTTTTCTTCTTTTTTTCATCGTACAAAAATTTATTGTAATCGATGATCTTGCATACCGGCGGGTTGGCGCCTGGTGAAATTTCTACCAGGTCCAATTGCTGGTCCTGGGCCATTTTTAATGCGTCGGGGGTTGGGTAAATTCCTGGTTCAATGTTTTCACCTACTAATCGTACCTCTGGTACTCTGATCATGTGATTGGTACGGTGTTCCTGTTGTTGTTCTTTTCTGAAACGTGGGTTAAATGCACCTCTGGGTGCCCTTGGTGGAAATGCCATTAATTGATTTTAGATTTATAATACCGGGACGCGCCCGGGTTTTGATTTAAAGTTAATAAATATTTTATTCAAATGCTCTTTTACTCTGTACTTCTTCATTTACCATTCCAATAAACTCGGGAATGGTGCTTACTCCAAGATCACCTTTGCCTTGCCGCCTGACCGCCACCTTGCTCTCATTCATTTCTTTTTCTCCCAATACCAGCATCAAAGGGACTTTTGCCAATTCAGTATCCCTTATTTTTTTGCCGATCTTCTCATTGCGGTCGTCAATTTCCGCACGAATATCCACTTTTTTTAATTCAGCTAAAACAGTTTCAGCATAGGGTAAAAATTTGTCACTGATCGGCAAAAGCTTTACCTGTACAGGGGTGAGCCATAGCGGAAACTTGCCGGCGCAGTGTTCAATTAGTACAGCAATAAACCTTTCAAGGCTTCCAAAAGGAGCCCGGTGAATCATTACCGGACGGTGTTTAGCATTGTCTTCCCCGATATAAGTAAGGTCAAAACGCTCCGGTAAATTGTAATCAACCTGGATGGTTCCTAACTGCCATTTTCTGCCAATGGCATCTCTTACCATAAAATCCAGCTTTGGTCCGTAAAAAGCAGCCTCCCCATATTCGATCACAGTATTCAACCCTTTTTCCGCTGCAGCCTCGATGATGTCCTGCTCTGCCAGGTTCCAGGTTTCATCGCTGCCCATGTACTTACTTTTGTCGTCCTTATCCCTCAGCGAAATCTGTGCCGTATAATCGGTAAAGCTTAAAGATTTAAAGACATAGAGCACCAGATCGATCACCTTTTTAAATTCTTCTTTTACCTGGTTTGGCATACAGAATAAATGCGCATCATCCTGTGTAAATCCCCTAACACGGGTTAATCCGTGTAATTCGCCGTGTTGTTCATACCGGTAAACAGTACCAAATTCCGCAAGACGCAATGGCAGGTCCTTGTAGCTTCTCGGTGATGTTTTATAAATTTCACAGTGATGCGGACAGTTCATTGGTTTTAAGAAAAACTCTTCCCCTTCCTGCGGTGTCTTTATCGGCTGAAAGCTATCCTTGCCATATTTTTCATAATGGCCGGAGGTAACATATAAATTTTTATGACCAATATGTGGCGTAATAACCGGCAGGTAGCCACTTTCCATCTGCGACTTCTGCAAAAATTGTTGTAACCTTTCTCTCAGCATAGCACCTTTCGGCAGCCACAACGGAAGGCCCATGCCTACTTTTTCAGAAAAAGCGAACAGTTCAAGTTCCTTACCTAATTTTCTATGGTCCCTTTTTTTTGCTTCTTCCAGCAACACCAGGTATTCATCTAATTCTTTTGTAGTAGGAAAAGTAACCCCGTAGATGCGGGTCAATACTTTATTTTTTTCATCCCCCTTCCAATAGGCACCGGAAATATTGGTCAATTTGATACCCTTGATAAAACCGGTATGCGGAATATGCGGCCCCCGGCACAGATCGGTAAAATTTCCCTGGGTGTACAAGGTAATCCCGCCATCCTGCAATCCGCTTAAAAGATCCAGTTTGTATTCGTCCCCTTTATCCTCAAAATATTTTACAGCATCTGCTTTAGAAATTTCTTTCCTCAGGTAAGGGTTGCTTTTTTTGGCCAGTTCTGCCATTTTTACTTCCAGTTTGCGCAGGTCTTCTTCCACGATCTGTTTGTCTCCAAGATCTACATCATAGTAAAAACCTGTTTCCAATGGCGGTCCAACCCAAAATTTTACGCCCGGGAACATGTCTTCAATAGCTTCCGCCATTAAATGGGCGGATGAATGCCAGAAAGTAGATTTTCCATTCAAATCGTTCCAGGTAAGCAACTGCAGGGAAGCATCCTCATTGATTGGTCTTGAAGCGTCCCAAACCTGTCCGTTTACAGAAGCCGCCAGTACTTTTCTCGCCAACCCTTCGCTGATAGATTTTGCAACATCCATTGCGCTAACTCCCTGCTCATATTCTCTGACTGCGCCATCGGGTAATGTAATCTTTATCATAATTTGTGTAAATTCAAGCTTTATTTTTGAGATGCAAATTTAACGAACTATTAGCTAAGGAAGCACATAACTAAAATATCTTTGTAGATGATGAAATCTGAACGGAATAACGGTGAGCGTTTGAATGAAAATGTAAAAGAATACATGAAAAGAATTATAGTTGGCGCGGTGCTTTTTTTATTATCGAATTCGATATTTGGTCAAAAAATGACGGGACAATGGCGCGGTTATTTTAACAGCAAAGGCGACATTGTTTTATCCGGTGAAAGCAATACGGAGTATGTGTTAGAGATCGAGATCAATGGTTCGGAGATCACCGGCTATTCGTACAGTTATTTCCAAAACAGGCGGTATTATGTTATTTGTTCCTTAACGGGCACTTACTATAAAAGTACCAAAAGTTTGAAGGTGACTGAAACAGCACGAATCAAAGGGTTGACACCGCCTGACTGGAACGATTGTTTGCAAACCCATATTTTAAGTTATCAGAAAGATGGCGACACAGAAGAGTTAACGGGCCGGTGGATAACGGCGCCTGGCCAGCTCAGCGATTGCGGCCTGGGTAAAACGACGCTTACAAGAAGGACGGTAAGCAAAAATTTATCATCATTTAATAAATCGAAGAGCGGGAACCCTTTCTCTTCACAGAAGCCTGTATCAAAACCCCCAAATTTAACCAGCAAAAATAACCCGAAGCCAGTGAAGCCAACGGTGCCACCGGTTGCAAAAACAACGCCTTCCAAACCAAAGCCTAAAATTACCCCGACCCCGCCCACAAAGCTGGATACGGTAGAAAGAGGTATTCCTGACATCATAGTGCCGGAAGTAAAAAAGCCGGAAGTAGCTATTATTTCGCCCGATAAGAATTTTGAGAAAAGGAGCAATGACGTTCTTAAAACAATCGAGATTACCAGCCCATCTTTTAAGGTTGACCTGTACGATAACGGCGAAATTGACGGAGACAGTATTTCACTTTTTTACAATGGGAAATTATTGCTTTCGCATAAGAGGCTTGGAAATAAACCGATCACGCTTACACTTGATGCAAGCACCGGCAAGGATATCAATGAACTGACCATGTATGCAGAAAACCTGGGAGAAATACCACCCAATACTGCGTTGATGGTGGTTACCGATGGAGAAAAAAGATATGAGGTAAGGATTACCTCCGATCTTAAAAAGAGCGGTTCAATTCGTTTTATACACAAAAACTCCCCGTAAAATTTTTGGGTTTTACATCTTCAAGTTCTGCCAGTCATGCCGTAAAAATTGTGGTTATGGCCAGGAAAGAATGACTGGCTGGGTGCATCTTTATATTGTTACCTAAAATTTAAAGTTCCAGGTAACTGCAGGAATTATCGGAAACAAACTCACTTGTTTGCCCTGCACTTTTAATGTGCCGTCGAGGGGATTGCCTGTTTGATCGAAATAAATGAAGTAGGGGTTTTTACGGCTGTAAACATTGTAGATACTAAATACCCATTCTGTTTTTATTTTGCGTCGTTCATTTTTTTTGGGTGAGTTGATCGCGGCAAAATCAAGCCGGTGGTAGGAGGGAAGCCGGTATTCATTAATGCGGCTATACTCCTGCGTTAGTATGCCGTTTACTATGTAAAACCGCTGTGGTAAAGTAGCTGCATTGCCGGTACCAAATACAAAAGTGCCCGATAATTTCCAGCGTTTGTTTAACTCATATATCGCCACCACGCTCATGTCATTCCTGCGATCATATTTTGCAGGGTATTTTTCGCCAAAATTCAGTTTTGGAAATTTTCGCCAGGTCCAGCTTAGGGTGTAGCCGATCCATCCTGTCAGCCTGCCTTTGGTTTTATTGATAAATAATTCAGCGCCATAGCTCCAGCCCTTTCCAAATGTAAAGAAGTTTTCTGTGTCCTCTAAAGTATTGGGTGTGTATCCTTCCTGGTATTCGATCTGGTTTTGCATGCTCTTGTAATACAGTTCCAGCGAAGTTTCGTACATGTTATCCTTAAAATTTTTAAAGACGCCCGTTGCGTATTGCCAGCTTATCTGCGGCTTTACTTTATAGGTACTCGGTACCCACAGGTCGGTAGGAAGTGTAGTGCCTGATTGCTTACGAGGTGAATGTATTGGAGGTTCCTTGTCACGGATGTTTTAATAGAAGTCTCATCATCGATGGCGTAGCGTAAGGTAAATCTCGGCTCCAGTCCGCCATAAGTTTTTACTGCCTGGCCGCGGCCAAAAACGGTGCTGTCGATCCGGTTGCCATTCGCATCTTTTTCATAGATCTTATAAGCGCCGATCTGCTGGAACCAGCTGTAACGCGCACCGATATTGACCTTTACTTTATCACTGACTTCCCAGTCGTCCTGGATATAAACTGCCGCTTCATGGGCGAATTTCGGCTGTGCATTAAGCGGCTGAAAAATTACTGAATCTTGTCTGCCGCTCACTACATTTGGCGTAAAGCGATGGTAGGTGTAGAGTCCGCCAAATTTTATTTTATGACCCGTAAAAGGGTAGAGGTCGAAATCTTGTTTTAGACTAAAGTCACGGATGCCGGAAGCTAACCGGATATTAAAATTGTTTTGTTCTGCCTGGAAAGTAAAATTGTAATTATTAAAAACAACGGTGGTATTACCAAACAGCCGGTTGTTGAAAACATGGTTCCAGCGTAGCGTGCCGGTGGCATTGCCCCAGGGGATATTTACATCAAGGCTTCTTTGGCCATTTACAAAATCAAACACATCCCTTCCAAAATAACCACTTATATATAGGCGGTCCTTTTCGGAAAATTTATAATTCACTTTGGCATTAAGGTCGTAAAAATAATAACCGGATCCTTTGTACTGACTTGTTTCTTTAATAAATGGCTTTGTTAATGCATCGATGTAGGTTCTCCTGGCGGAGATAATAAAAGAAGCTTTATTTTTTTTGATCGGTCCCTGGATAGACACCCTGGAAGCGATCAATCCCAGGCCGCCTTCCACCTGGAATTTTTTATCATTCCCTTCTTTCATGGCTACATCAAGCACACTCGACAGGCGCCCGCCATACTGGGCAGGCATCCCACCTTTGATCAGCGAGACATTTTTAATAGCATCCGAATTGAAGATGGAAAAAAAGCCAAACAGGTGACCGGTATTGTACACGATGGCATCATCCAGCATAATTAAATTCTGGTCCGGCCCACCGCCGCGGACATAGATACCTGCGCTGCCTTCACCCGCATTTCGCACGCCGGGCAGCAACTGAACTGTTTTAAGCAGGTCTACCTCGCCCAAAAATGCCGGGATCGCCTTTATCTGCTCAATGGGCAATACAAATTTTCCCATTTGCGGATTCTTAACATTGGCGTCCGTTTTTTTTGTCGTTACGATCACCTCAGCCAATGCAGATCGTTGCGCGAGGTCAAAATTCAGCTGCCTGTCCGAATCCAGCTTTACTGTTATTGTCAGGGGTTGAAAACCTACATAAGATCCTACCAGGTCGTAATCACCTTCGGATAGCGTCAGTGAATAAAAGCCATATTGGTTGCTGCTGATCCCTTTGGTTTTATCCTTCACGGAAATGGTGGCGCCAATCAGTGTTTCACCGTTTTGGGCGTCCCGGATATATCCGCTAACTGTATATTTTTTTTGTGCGGAAATAAACAACGGCACTACAAAAAGTATAAAAAAAATGCTTCTGCTTTTCATTGTTACGGATAGCCATTAGTTAGTTACAGAAAAAAATCATCTTAGAAAAATATTAAAAATCACCATCAATAATTAATGACAAACTTTAAAAAACCGATAACAGCAAAAAAGTGAATTAAGAACAGCGCCACCCTACTTAGCCTTAATGCTATCCTTCACCTCTCCGCAATGCAGCATGGTGGATTTGAATTCAGGATGATTTTTACCCAGGTAAGGGTTGATGATCTCAGCTGTATTGCTTATCCAGTTGGCACCTTTGTCTTCTCCAAATGCCATCGGGCAATTTTGCCAGTATAATATTTTGCCATCGTAGTGGATAGTTTTCAGCAAAGGATAAATATTTTCACCGATCATATTAAAATCCTGTCTCATTTCAGTAAGGTTAGTTTGTTTTACCAGGCTTTCCGCACTTGCTTTCACATCATTCAGTTGCATGAGGGCGCTTTCATAAATTCCGGGCGCATCCGTTTTTAATTCTGATAAACTGCCACTATCTGCGAGGATGGCCAATTTTGATGAAGCAGCTTTTGCCGAAGTGCTGTCTGCATTTACAAATGCATCCTTCATACTAAAATAAGCGGATAATAAGCTATCCATACTATTATTAAACCCGGCAGAATGCTTGCGCGCCACCAGTGGGGCAGCTTTGGCTTCTTCCGCATGGGCCTTAGGTTTTTCTTTTATAAAGAACCAGTAAACACCAACGGCTATCAACAATACGGCAAATATCAACAGTACTCTTTTCATTTTTAAAATTTAGCCAAAGTTACAGCTTAACATACAATCATGTAAATAGTTTGATGGTAAAAAAGACCGATTTAATTAGGTGGTTGGCTAAAATGGTTAAGCCAGTGTTCAGCATCGGTTGCCAACCTCTGTGATGTATATTGCGCTGTTAACAGGTTGGCAACCGATGAGCGGTATTTAAGGTTTGCAAATCTGTAGGTTCCAACTCATGTTAACATATCCTTCCGCTGACAGGATAGGCCTAAATAGCTTACTTTTGCAAAATATTTCAGTTTCAGTCTTTAGAAAATAAACAAACAATGCTTTTAGGATTACAAAATGTGACATTTGAGTTCGGTGCCCGAACCATCGTGGAAGATGCCACCTGGCATATACAACCGAATGAAAGGATTGGCCTGATAGGGTATAATGGTACCGGTAAATCAACCCTGTTGAAAGTTTTGACGGGTCAATATTTACCAAATAAAGGTTCTGTAGAAAAAGGCCGGGAGACTACCATTGGATTTTTACACCAGGACCTGTTGAGTTTTGATACAGAGGATTCCATTTTAGAAGTAGCAATGGGAGCTTTTGAAAGAGTGAAACAATTGGAAAAGGAAATTGAAGCAATTGGCAAGGAACTGGAACTGACAGGCGATGAAACGCTCGCCCATGATTATTCAGAAAAACTCCACGAGCTGGAAGTGCTGGGAGGATACGATATTCATCATAAAACGGAAGAGATATTGCAAGGCCTGGGCTTTCCCAATGAAAGTCTGCATAAGCCATACAAGCTGTTCAGCGGGGGCTGGAGAATGCGGGTGTTACTCGCAAAAATGATACTGATGCACCCCGATGTTTTGTTGTTGGATGAGCCTACGAATCACCTTGACTTACCTTCCATCGAATGGCTCGAAAAATACCTGAAGGGTTACCAGGGCGCTGTGGTAATGGTGAGCCATGACCGCTATTTCCTGGATCGTATGGTGACGAAGGTGGTAGAATTATACCAGCAAAAACTGCATTATTATACGGGCAACTATACTTTTTACGAAGCCGAAAAGGCACTTCGGGTAGACATTCAGCAAAAGGCTTATGAGAATCAACAGGATTACATCAGGCAGAATGAAAAATTCGTGGAGCGGTTTAAAGCGAAAGCCAGTAAAGCCGCGGCGGCGCAGAGTATTGTAAAAAGGTTGGAAAAATTAGACAGGATTGAAAATGTGGAAATTGAGCGCCCAAATATGCGCATCAATTTTGCAGTTGATAAGCAGCCGGGTAGGGTATTGTGTACGCTGAAGCACATCACGAAAAGGTTTGGCGATCTGACGATCGTCGAAGATACAGGTGCCGAAATCGATCGGGGAGATAAGATTGCGCTGATTGGCGCCAATGGCAAGGGAAAGTCTACATTGCTTCGGGTGATCGTAGGCTCGGAAGAATTTACCGGCGACCGGATCTGGGGCCATAATGTAGATGAGTCATTTTATGCACAGCACCAGTTGGAAGCACTGAATATAAATAACAATGTACTTGACGAGATGAAGGACAGCGGCAGCGGTAAAACCGACCTTGAGTTAAGGAGTTTGCTGGGTTGTTTTTTATTTAGCGGGGATGATGTAGATAAAAAAATAAAGGTATTGAGCGGGGGTGAAAAAGCACGGGTCGCCCTGGCAAAAACAATTGTGAGCAAGGCTAATTTTTTGATGTTGGATGAACCTACGAATCACCTTGACATTCACTCGGTCGACTTGTTGGTGGATGCGTTAAATAAATATGAAGGAAGTATCGTACTGGTAAGTCATGACCGCTATTTTATCAGTAAGATAGCCAATAAAATATGGGAGATCGAGGATCACAAGATCGTTGAATTTAAAGGTTCCTACGCCGAATGGCAGGACTGGAAGGAAAGAAGGGCAGCAGAGGCCGCGAAAAGAAAGGGTGACAATACAACGAATAAAATCGACAATACCCCGGCAGCGGATACCAGGAAAAATTCTGACAATATTGACAGGCAAAAGAAAGATAACGCACCTAAAAATGCGGTTCATAACCAGTCACAGCCTTCCAGCAATAATAGTCCGGTAGACAAAGAGTTAAAAAAAGAGTACCAGAAAAATAAAAATCGTTTTCAGCAAATAGAAGAGAAGCTTGCTCAATTGAATAAAGACAAAGCGGGGCTGGAACAATTGATGGCTTCACCTGACAATTACGCCAATAAAGAAAAATTCCATCAAACGGAGACTTCTTACAAAAAGGTTACCGGTGAATTGGCGGCTTTGAACAAGGAATATGAGGTTGTGTTTGAAAAGGTGATGGAACTGGAGGAAAAGATGGGGTGATAAAATTCAATTGTAGCGATGTGTTCCGTTCGGCATTTATCTTATATTTGCAAAAAAATTAAAGACTTGGTAGCTCAGCTGGATAGAGCATCAGCCTTCTAAGCTGAGGGTCATTGGTTCGAATCCAATCCAGGTCACAAAATAAAGTAAGTTCTTTTAGGGTTTGTTAGTGTAATACCTGTAAATACTGCATTACAGGGCATTGGTTGTACGGTGTTATTGTTGTTTGTTAGGGTTTATTATGGCTCTTTTCCGAGCTATTTTCGAGCTGCTTTTTACAACGCAAAAACCGATCGCATGTTATCACTTAGAACCTACCTGAGAAAGAACCAGGCGAACAGCCTGGGAGAGTGTGTTATTTATTTTATTATAGAAGATGAATGGATATCTTCCACTGTCAAGGTACATCCTGATTACTGGGATAGTACCAATGGTATAATTATTAAAAAGCACCCGAAGTACTACACCATCAATCCCACTTTTCAACTCTACAAAAGCAGGGCTGAGCAATGTATCAGTAATTATCAAACATCCTGTAGTCTTTTTTCAAGAAAATTTTTTGAAGAGTTTGTTTTTAATGGTCCCGACCAGGCCAATAATCCCAGCTTTTTAAAAATCATTGACGAATATATAAAGGAAATAGACCTATGTCTCGGAAGGATCAAACATTACAAAACGCTCCGCAATGATATTGAGTGCATGGCCGGCAACCCTAAACTCAATGATATCAATTATTCATTTGCTTTGAAGCTGCAAAAATTTTTAAGGAGCAAGGAAAAAATCCCGAATTGTTTGAATACGATCACTAGTAAGATCCGGCAATTAAAGGCTGTAGTTCATTATGCACAAAAAAAGGGGTTAATTGAAAAAGATCCTTTGGCAATGCTTAAATTGAAAGAAACCCCTGGAACAAAAAAATACCTCACAGCGGATGAGTTACAGATACTTGAAACTTTGCACCAGCAGAAGACATTAAAAGGTAGCGAACAGCAAACCCTACATTACTTTTTATTTAGCTGCTATACCGGGTTAAGGTATTCTGATCTCTGTGCTTTAAAGTTTTCCAATATCATTAATAGTTGTGTAGTTGCCACTCAGGAAAAAACAGATAAACCGGTTATGGTGCCTCTTATCCCTCAGGCAAAAGACTTGTTGAAATTATCCAATGGCGATTATTGTTTTAAAACATTTACAAATCAAGCCACAAACAGATTTTTGAAATTGATTATGGGGGCTGCCAAAATTGATAAAAAAATTACTTACCACTGTAGCCGACACACATTTGGAACGTTGTCTATTTATTGGGGCATCCCCGATTACGTCGTTGCAGAGCTGATGGGAATTGATATTAAAACCGTGAAGATATATGCAAAAATTGTCGATCAGGTTAAGGTAAGAGAGATGCTGAAGTGGGAAAGGAAAGTAGTATAAACAGAATTTAGCTATAAAGCAGAGGTTAGTTTCTGACTCCCCAGTAAGCACTAATTTATAAAATGATCCCGTAAATTAAAAATATTTGAAAGAAGAAGAATGTAGACAGAGAGCATAGATATATAGCAATATTTATATGTACAAAGGAAATATTGTAAATATTTCAAATTTTCGTATGATTTAAATAAATAAGTTAATTTAGAATGGTAGCTGGCTTGACACACTCAAAAAATAGATAATGCTACTATCAATTTTATTTGTAATCAACCTAATTTAACAAGCATGTATTTCCAGCAATTACATAATTCAAATGTTAGCTGCAACCCGTTTTGACACATTCCGTAACTTTTAAAATTGGAAAGGTTAACTTTTAAATTCAATAATGGAAACAGTATTACACGAAGACAAAAAATTTGAAAATGTTGACTACTCTGAAAAGAAATTAGTTAATCGGGAATTTCTTAATTGTGAATTCATGAACTGTAATTTTACAAAAAGTGATTTGAGTAATAATGACTTTATGGATTGTAATTTTAAAAGTTGCAATTTTTCTCTAACAATGTTACAAGATGCAGGATTAAAAAACATTAAGTTCTTTGGTTGTAAATTAATGGGTATTGATTTTAGTAAATGCAACAGTTTTCTTTTTTCAGTTGCGTTTCAGGACTGTAACCTTGACTATTCTTCCTTCTTCCAAATGAAAATGAAGAAGACAAATTTTATTGACTGTTCTATTAAAGAAGTTGATTTCGCTGAAACAGATTTATCAATGGCAATTTTTAAAAATTGTGACCTTCTCAATACAACTTTTATGCGGACAAATCTTGAAAAAGCTGATTTTCGGAGTGCATTAAATTATTCATTAGACCCAGAATTAAATAAAATAAAAAAAGCTAAATTTTCCTCAGAAGGTATTTTTGGCTTACTTGTAAAATATAATATAGACATTGAATAGATGATACTTAACAACATGAACAAGCTTATGCAGCTAACTAAATTTTTGTTGCAAATGAGGCTTTACGTTTAAACTTCAGCTGTTTGGA
>JBDSLD010000418.1:0-67803 GCA_039916545.1 Ferruginibacter sp. | reverse complement strand
TTATTGGCGGCAGCCTGGGCAGCGTGATGGGGGAAAAGATCTCCCGTGCCTGCGACTACTGTATCAAAGAGAAAATCCCTTTTATGATCATCAATAAAAGTGGCGGTGCGCGTATGATGGAGAGCGCTTTTTCATTGATGCAATTGGCCAAAACTTCGGGCAAATTATCTCACCTTACCGATCACAAGATCCCTTATATTTCTTTGTGCACCGATCCAACTTTTGGCGGCACCACCGCTTCATTTGCCATGCTCGGCGATATCATTTGCGGTGAACCTGGCGCCCTCATTGGGTTTGCTGGTCCAAGAGTGATCAAAGAGACCATGAAAAAAGATCTGCCTGAGGGTTTTCAGCGCAGTGAGTTTCAGCTGGAACATGGATTTTTAGATTTTATCATACACCGTAAAGAGTTGAAAGAAAAGATGGGTAGCTTGTTGGTTTTATTAAAGAATTAATGGTTTTTTAATAGTCAATACCTGCTTACTTTTTTTTCCTGATGAAAAAAAGTAACAAAAAAAATCCTGCCTGACTACTTTTCATCACAAGCAGGTCCCAGCAGAGTTTTCACAATTTACTATTGAAATTATAAAAGTGGCATCCGTGAAACCCTGCTGTTGAAAAGGGCTTCGATTCCATTGATATAAAATATCGACAGCCAGAGAACTATTGCGAAGTGCATCACAAGTACGTCCCACCAGGGTTTTCACAGTTTACTATTCAAATCAAAAAAGCGGTACCCGTGAGACCCTGCTGTTGAAAAGGGCTTCGATTCCGTAATTTAAAATGATGGTGCACCTGGTGGGTCTATATGAAAGCGCAAACCGCATCCCCCCACAAATAATCCAAAAATGCCGGTTACCGAAACATGCTTGTGTGATTAATTGTACTTTTGCAAAAAATCATCAGTTTGGAAATAAGTAACCGCAAAGCATACCACGAATATTATTTTGAAGATAAATACATTGCGGGCCTCGTACTTGCAGGCACCGAAATCAAAAGTCTGCGAGCCGGTAAGGCCAGCTTCAATGACAGCTATTGCTATTTTGATAAAGGAGAACTGTATGTAAAAAGCCTGCATATATCTGAATATAGTTTTGGTACTTACAATAATCACGAGCCGATGCAGGAACGCAAATTATTATTAAATAAACGTGAACTCCGTAAGCTGGAAGCCAAAACAAAAGAAAAAGGTTATTCAATTATCCCCCTTAAAATTTTTTTAACGGAGAAAGGTTTTTTTAAAATGGAGGTTGGGCTGGGTAAGGGGAAAAAATTATATGACAAAAGAGAAACCATCAAAGAGAGGGAAACCGACCGTGATATCAAAAGAAAATACGGAATTTAAATGCAAGCTCGTTAACATTTTACCAGTATCAATGTTATAGGTTGCAAAATGGGCATAGCCAATGTTGACGGATTACTTTTCAAGCTCCGTAAGCCTTGCCAAGATTGACTGCCTGTTATTCATCATTACAAAAAAATACTTTTAAAAGATTGTATCTTTACACGACAGGCTCATGCGCATCATCAAAAATTGCATGGCTTAATTTCACATATTTACAATGAATCAGAAGCACATAAGAATTGAGGTAATGAACTTTCTTGGTCAAAAGATAGACAGTATCATTGATGAGTTCTTGAAAAAAATAGATACTAACTGGCAGCCATCAGATTTTTTGCCGGAAAGCTCATCCGAGAATTTTATGGCTGAAATAAAGGAACTGCAGGAACAAAGCAGGGAATTGCCGTATGATTACCTGGCCGTATTGGTAGGTGATATCATCACGGAAGAAGCTCTGCCAACTTACCAGAGCTGGCTAACGGATGTAGAGGGTATCGATAAAATGGATCCGCAGGGATGGAGCAAATGGGTAAGGATGTGGACCGCGGAAGAGAACAGGCATGGTGATCTGCTGAATAAATTTATCTACCTGTCGGGCAGGGTCAACATGAAACAAATGGAGATCAGCACGCAATACTTAATCGCCGACGGCTTTGATATTGGCACTGGCCGGGATCCCTACAGGAACTTCGTCTATACCTCTTTCCAGGAACTGGCTACCAATATTTCTCACCGTAGAACCGCAACGATCGCAAAAACAAATGGATGCGCGCAGTTATCCAAGATCTGCGGTGTAATTGCATCCGACGAGGCGCGACATGCAAAAGCGTATAAAAGTTTTGTGACTAAAATATTTGAAGTTGATCCAAGTGAAATGATGCTCGCTTTTGAAGATATGATGCGCAAGAAGATAGTGATGCCGGCACATTTTTTACGCCAGTCGGGTGAAAAGATCGGGCAGGCCTATGATCATTTCAGCGATGCGGCCCAACGCCTGGGAGTGTACACCAGTTGGGATTACACGGATATTTTAGAGTCTTTAATTAAAGAATGGAACATTGGTAATATCACTGAATTAAATGGCAAGGCGGAAAAAGCAAGGGATTACCTGATGGCATTACCCGAGCGTTTCCGCAGAGTAGCCGGAAGAAGTCAGAAAGCTCCGCTGGAATATAAATTCAACTGGATAAATTAAACGGTCAGTTTGAATTGGGCAGGGATTGCCCTTACCATACTAACATTCACTTAAACTGATCGGGATATTTATTGCAAGCCCACCATCTGATGTTTCTTTGTATTTACTGTTCATATCAAGCGCGGTTTCCCACATCGTTTTTATCACTCCATCCAGGCTTACTTTAGCAAAATCGGGAGAACTTTGCAAGGCAAGCTGACAGGCGGTGATGGCTTTTATCGCACCCATTGTATTTCGTTCGATACAAGGTATTTGTACTAATCCACCGATGGGGTCACAGGTGAGGCCAAGATGATGTTCCATCGCTATTTCAGCAGCCATTAAAGTCTGGCGCTGTGTGCCGCCCATACATTCCGTAAGCGCTGCCGCCGCCATTGCACTGCTTACACCTATCTCTGCCTGGCAACCGCCCATGGCAGCGGAAATGGTGGCACCTTTTTTAAATATGCTGCCTATTTCCCCCGCAGTTAATAAAAACCGGGTGATGCTTTCATCATGGCCGCCATCACAAAAACTAATGTAATATTGAAGTACCGCAGGTATCACCCCGGCAGCACCGTTGGTAGGCGCTGTAACTACTCTTCCGAAAGAAGCGTTCTCTTCATTGACTGCCAAAGCAAAACAACTTACCCAATCCAATATATATTTAAAGTCGCTTCCGCCCTTTCTTATCGTAGCCAGCCAGTTTTCGTATCCATGATAAGAAAGATCGCCGACCAACCGCTTATTTAATTTGAAGCCCCGGCGTTTTACATTAAGTCCCCCCGGTAAAGTGCCTTCTGTATGACAACCCCTGTAGATGCATTCCTTCATCACCCGCCAAATATTTAGTACCTGTTCCCTGACCTGCTTTTCAGTGCGCCACGTCAATTCATTTTCCATCACCACTTCACTGATAGCCATACCGGTTTTCATGCACCAATGTAAAAGATCATTGGCGGTATTGACCGGAAAAGGCAATACCGGCTGGTCATTTCCAATCACCGATTCTCCTTCTTTTAACACAAAGCCACCGCCTATGGAATAATAAGTTTCCGCGAATGTTTCCCCATTATGGAGCGTCACTAAAAAAGTCAATGCATTGGGATGGAAAGGCAGAGATTCGGCAAATAAAAATTCTATGTCTTCCATCGGATCAAAATCGATCTCATGCCTGCCGCTCAGCAATAATTTCTTCATTGCTTTTATATCGTCCATTTTAGCGGAGATCATATCAACATCAAAGGTTACGGGATCCTCGCCACTCAAGCCCAATTGAATCGCCACGTCGGTACCATGACCGATGCCTGTTTTTGCCAGGGAACCATATAACAAGACCTCGATATTTTTCACCTGCTGCAAAATATCGAGGTTTTCCAGTGACCGCAAAAAACGCAGCGCCGCTCTCCATGGTCCGAGGGTATGACTGCTGCTGGGGCCCACCCCTATTTTAAACATGTCAAATATGGAAATGGCTTCGTGACTCAATTAGCTTATTTTTTATTGAACGTTCAACAGGTCTATTTTAAAAACCAGGTTAGAGTTACCCGGAACCAGCGGACCGTTTCCCCTGCTTCCATAACCTAGTGTTGGCGGAATATACAAAATGATAGAACCCCCCTTCTGAATTAAAGGTATGCCGATCTGCCATCCGGGAATCAATTCACCCAAAGTGAAGGCAATACCATCGGGGAAGCGCTGGTAGCTGCTGTCAAAACCGGCGCCATTTGTTAACTGGCCCTTATACTTGACCGTTAGATTGGAGCATACACCAGGTACGGCACCTGAACCAGGAGTGATTACCTGGTAAAAAATCCCACTGGGGTGCTGGGTGTAAGGCAGCGCATTTGTATCCAGGTACATTTTCAAATTAGCTACTTCGGCAGCAGGTGCAACCGTTGTTGTCATAGTGTACGGGCATTCATTTGATTTTTTACAGGCCGCGAATATCAAAGGCAGGGCCAGCATAAAAAAAAGTTTGTTTCGCATGTTCTTTTTAATTAGTGAATATTTGTTTTATTGTCGGATTTATTTTCTTTGGATTTTAATTCTTTATACAATTGCTCATTCATTTCCCATTTGTATTGCATCCTGAAATAAGCATAGAACATGACTACCCCAAGCATTGCAATGACAGCAGTCACGAATGTGCCCGGCGATGTTCCGGATATTTTCATGTACCAATCGGGAAAGAAGAGTTTTACAACAACAATTAATAAAATGATGGGAAGGCCAAATAACAGTGCCATAGGGAATCCTCTCGTAAGTTTACTGATAAAAGTGTTTTCATTATCCCGGTTACGTTCCCAGTATCGCAGGAATGCCGTTTCCTTTTCACTGATCATTTTGCAAAGTTAACCAATAATAGATTGTAGTTTTGCAAATTGATTAATATTAAGTAGGTTTGGTTCAACGAAATAAATATTTGTGAAAATAGAACAACTGATCGTTCAATATTTGTACCTCAACAAACAGGTTACACTGCAGGGAATTGGCATTTTCAAATTGGATCCCTCCGTAATACTGCCTGCCGGAAATGAGAAAGACAAGGATTTTATCATGCCGGAAAACGCCTTTCAGTTCGAATACAATTTAAAGGTGGGGGAAGATGAAGGATTGGTTAAATATATTGTACAGCATACGAGAAAAATATTACCGCTTGCATCTTCCGATCTTGAATCATACTCGATGCTGGCAAAGCAATTCCTTAACATCGGCAAACCGCTGGTGATCGATGGTGTTGGCACCGTACAAAAAAATCAACAGGGAAATTACCAGTTTACACCGGGCATTTTCATTACGCCGAAAATTGATGACATTCCTAAACAGGTAAGAGAAAAAAGGGATGAAAGTGTATCCTTTGAAAGTGAAGGCAGGGTAAATAACAGTCGCAGGAACCTCATTATTTTTATGACCGCGCTGGTAATAGTATTGATAGGTTTGGGTATTTATTATGTACTAATGAATAAAAAAACAAGCGAGCCTGAATCAGTGGCGCAGACTGAAATAGTAGCAGATACAACAAAAAAAGATTCCGCTGTTAAACCAGCGATCGATACTCAGGCGGCACTTGTTGCACCGCCCATTGTAAGGACAGAAAGCAGTGGTTTTAGAATCGTGCTAAAAAGTTATCCAACCCAGGCGGCCGCGGAAAAAGCACTTAACAAGTTGAGCGCTTACGGCCATAAACTTGTTCTGCTTACAACAGATTCTTCCAGTTACGAATTAGCAATGCCTTTCAACGCACCGCTGTCAGATACTTTGAGAGCCAAAGATTCATTGCGGAAATTTTTTGGCGGTAACCCTTATGTAAAGTTTTAGTACAATAAATATATAAGCCAGGCGGCGCTGAATAGCTATGAAAAGAATGTCTTTTCGCAGATCGGGCCTTTTATTTTGGCTACTGGTATTAACTGACCTGGTAGCGGTAATGTTCAATATTTCCTGGTTGCTTTTTATTGCCAAACCGTTACTGATGCCGGCGCTGGCATTTCATTTGTTTAATTCCGGCGTGGAAATAGCTGGCCGAAACCAAATAATTGCTGCAGTATTTTTTTCATGGCTGGGAGATGTATTCCTATTGCTTGAAGATTTAAATCCAACCTTTTTTATAGCGGGGCTTGTAAGTTTTTTAATCGCTCATATCTGCTATATTATTTTTTTTCTTTTTGTTAAACAAAGAACATCCTCGCTGTTAAAAAAACGGCCGGTTTACATTTTAATCGTGGCTGGCTATGGCGCAGCGCTGGTATGGCTGCTCTTCCCCCATCTTGGTGCATTAAAAATTCCTGTTCTTATTTATTCGACGGTTATCTGCAGCATGTTATTATGCAGCATCCATATTTATCAAAAGGTAAAAGAACCGGCTAACCGGTTTTATGTAACAGGCGCCGCACTCTTTGTTTTATCAGATTCATTATTAGCCATTAATAAATTTTATCAACCCCTGCCGCTTGCCGGTGTTCTCATCATGCTGAGCTATTGCGCCGCTCAATATTTTATTGCAAGCGGTTATATAAATGCGGGGAGAAAGGCTGCATTTTAGTAAGGCAACAGGTGACTACATGCCTTATCCTGAATCATTTTTAAAAGTATAAAACCGTGCTTCAATTGCCATTTAAACTAAAATATTTGCTACATTAACATAAATAAAGAGGGTCTGCCCTAAACAGCTTTTCATTTATTTAATCGCAACTACGTTATGCCATTCATAGATTCTTTCTCCATTGCTACAGAAAAACAACACCCATTTCCATTCAATATCCCTGCGGTATTATATGCCAGGGACGTAGTACTTGATAATAAAGTAACCATTTTTGTAGGCGATAACGGAAGCGGTAAATCTACTTTACTGGAAAGTATCGCCTATCAGCTGAACCTGCCGTTGATTGGAGGTTTTATAAAAAGTCATCCGGGTTTTGAGGCTGCGCGATTAATACAGCCTTATCTTAAAATAACATGGAGAAGGCAAACAAGTAAAGGCTTTTTTTTCAGGGCAGAAGACTTCAGCGATTTTATTAATGCTGTAGAAAAGGAAAGAAACAAAATAGCCGGCGACCTGCGTGACCTGGAGGGGGTGGTGGATGACAGCATTATTGCGAAGATGAGTGAAAGCATGAACTATACACTTCACCTGATGCGCAGAGATTACGGAGAAGACATGCAGGCTTTTTCTCATGGGGAAGCTTACCTTAAAATATTGCAAACAAGAATAGGCGACAAAGGCATCTACCTGCTGGATGAACCGGAAGCGGCGCTTTCTCCGTTGAAACAACTATCGTTGATATCGTATATCCTGGAAGTATTGAAGGAAAAAAATGCGCAGTTTATCATTGCTACCCACTCGCCAATATTAATGGGCATCCCCGGCGCAAGTCTTTATGAGATACAGGAAACGGAAATGAAACTGGTAGGATACAAAGAGACCGATCATTACCGGATAACAAAAACATTCCTGGATAACCCGGATCATTATTTAAGGCACCTGTAAACCTTGCGTTCAAATGACGGATGCAAATATTGAAACAGCGATAAAATAGTTCTACCATCTCCCAACAATTATCAAAGGCTTGTGGAATATTCTACACATTTTTTCCAAGTGCAGTTCACAACACCAGACGCTCTGTGGCTTATTACGCTAACTGGCATTGCGTTTGATTTGTCATAAGAAGAACTCAATAATTTAATACCTATCTCCAACCAATACAATTCATACAATTATAGTGTGCGTGTTTATTTACCTGGTCTTTTGGCTATTTATTTAGGTATACGGTAAATAAAAAATTAATTTAAAACCCAATTTTAAATTATTACGTAACTATTCATCTATTCACTATCCTTGAAATCCTATGGCCATATGTGCCATCCCTAAAAAACGCAATTAAGTTAAGTACATAAGACTTTACAGTGGTATATGCTTTCGGCCATACAAAATGTTGGACCAATATTGCTATACCTACCGTAAATATTATTTACCAGTTTGATAGCGGATAAATAAAACCAGTTGTTTCAATTATAATTTTTATGACTGGGAATAATGAGGGTCGTAAAAGAAATTACTTGTTTCAATATCGTTCAGAATTTTCGACCAATCACACCCGGGTACTTACCTCACCAACCGCAAATTTTAGCAATTTTTTTGTCAGTATGTTACTTGCCCGCTCATACCGGGAACCGATGTTTGCACTATTTGAAATAATGTTCCGTCTTTATGCAAGACTGTAGCAGTTATGAAAATATTGAACAGCAAGAATAAATCCATTGCCTGCATAAACAAACAAACAAACCAAAACTTTTAAATCTTTATAAACCCCGGTAATTATGAAAAGAACCACACTTACTACGCTGTTTATTGCAGTAACGCTGTTATGTTTTAGCCAGAAAAAAAAGCAGGTGAATAATGATGATTCAGATACATTGACTCCTGCCATCCATATTGCCAAAGAACCTCGCTTTATGGTCAATATACATAGCGGATACGCCTTTGGAATGGGCTCTACATTTAAATTTTATCCGGATGACATCAGTGCGATCACTGTCAATCAAAATGGAACTGATCCTGCTGTAAAAACAGTTTCTTATTCGAACCCAACAAAAGGATTGGGCGATGGATTTAAATTTGGTTTTGGCGGGTCCTATATTATCAATGACTTTATTAACGTAGGGCTCGATTTTGATTATTTCAGCAGCACTATTAAAAAGACCAGGGACTCAAGTTTCCACCAGACTAACCTCCCGATCATTACTCCAACAACAGCGGATGAAAACCATTATGTTGAACAAAATACGCTTTCTTATCATGCCACTTTATTGAGCCTTACGCCCAATATTACTTTTAAAGCGATATCGCGACCCAAGTGGTTCCTGTACAATAAAGTGGGTGCCATCATTACTTTCAGGCCCAATAGCCTCCAGGAGGATGTAACTGAAGTGAAGACATCGATGGGCTGGCAGGGGTTTTATAAAGACTCAAGCAGCAGGACAATGAAGAAATATGAGTGGCAGATCAATAACCCCGCCTTCGGTTTTTTGGGTGCCATCGGTGCACAGTTTAAAGTAGCCGATAAGATAAGGGCATTTGCAGAATTGCAATTTTCTCATACCGTATTTGTAATTCATAAAAGAACACTGACAGATTATGTAGTAGATAAGGAACACCTTGAAAACAGTTTTCCTGTGAGCGCGCGCGAGTTGGTGTTTGTGCGGTCCTTCTCCAGCAATGCTGCTAACAATGATCCCAACAAGCCCTCGCAGACTATTGTTCAACGGATACCAATCGACTATGTTGGTTTACAGATTGGATTGACGTATCAATTTAAATAAATGAGTATGGAACCCAGGTTTGCAGAATACGAACAGCAGGACATATTAATGGACGGGTCTGCCTCTTCGATGATACACCCGGTTAAAAGAATTATTTTATACCTGTTGATTTTAACGGCAGTATCAACTGCGTTGGCTTTGACTTTTACCATGAATTTAGATTGGGAGATATCCGGCCAGGCTAAAAAGACCATGTACGTAAGTGTTCTTTTTATATTTGGTATAGGGCATATTTTTTATTTTCCAAAGTGGCTGCGCGATGTGCATGAACAGGATAAAAAAATAAGGTTCCAATTTTCACTGCTGATGGCCATACTTGCGGGAGTGGCAGCTTTCCTGGTATTTGGTTTTGCGGATTTTGAAAAACCGCAGTTAGCGATAGCAGGTGCCTGTAGTTTTTTATTGCCGACCGTCATTTTATACGCATGGAATCATTTCGATGCAATTGCTCCCCGGTCGGACCTGGCCTGGTACCTTCCTGCGGCCATGCCGAAGAAAATGTCCATTTATCTAAACAGTCTGCAGGTAAAAATTAAAGTAAAACAACATTATTTTGACATAGCTGAAACGACATTCCAGGTAACCATTCCCGGCCATTTGCCGCTCGGACATATATTTCACCAATTCGTACGGGACAGGGCAGAGGAAAATGTATTAATCGAATTGACCGATCAGCAGCATCAGCCATTTGCGTGGAAATTTTTTCTTCAAAAACCTTTTGGTAAAAGGGTGATCGATCCGGAAGTAACAGTCATTGAAAATAACATTAAAGAAAAAGACACCGTTTTGGCAGAGCGCATCAGCGTGACGGAGCCGGCCGGTTTAAAATAAAATTTACTCAATATGAATCCAGCAAACCGCCCAAATAAAGCAAAAAAAATAATATTGTTTTCATTGATATTACTTACTACTGCGGGTATCGCATCTTACCTGGTAGCAATTCTTTTACAGAAAGAAGAATTTACCGTTGTTACAAAGAACGACCGTTCGCAGCTCCCAAAGCAATCGGCCTCTTACTATGATTTATTGCTATCTTATAACGACTTACTCACCCGCCGGCTAAACGCGCTCCAGCAGCTGGATCAGCAATATGTGGATCTTTTGACCAAAACCAATGATAAAAAAGCGCTTGATTCCGCTAACCGGTTGATCCATGCACAGGAAGAAATCTTTCGTGGAACGATCGACAGTATTTTCTTGAATACACCCGTGCAGACAGATACGGTATTAAATAATTTATTGATCGATAATGTAACCGTCTACAAAAATATGTTGCAGAACCGTCCTTCGATCAGCAGTTTACGAAATGCGATCAACCAGGATAAAAAAAGCCTGAACCCCGACGAAATGACCTCGCTAAAAATTCAAAATGAATTGCAGGAAAAAAACAACCGCATAGCATCATTGGAGAGCTCGCTGAAAGTAATGTCAGCCAGTCGGGTACCAGCCGCAACGGCTCCTTCTTTAACTCAACAACCGGATAAGCGGGATGAAAATATAGTGGCACTGAAAGAAAACATCGCTCAACAGGAAAATAAGATCACCACATTAACTACCACTTACAGCAGCCTTCGGCAGGACTACGATAAATTAATAAAGCAGCAGAATGACGCCGCCAAAACATCCGGTACAGCAGACGTAACATTTAAAAATAAAGCAACCAGCCTGCAACAAAAGATAGATGAACTAAATGCGGAATTGCGCCTGGCACAGGTAGATTGTAATCTTTCACGGGTAGATGCCGGCCAGATCATTTCTAATTCAAGGCAAAGAAAAGAATTGCTATCGGAAGCTTCCGGCATTTTAACCAGCCTGGCCAAATCTGAAGATGCGGATATCAGAAAAAAGGTGCAGTTAAAAATTGCACGCTTAAACCAGGTAGCAGCAAACACGAGGGATTAAAAAATATTCCCGGTAAAGAGCATGATTTAACGTGGAGTAACAAGTGTCAATCAAAAGTACTTACTGTACTACCTTGTCAGGTTTCAAACACTTTTGGGGTCAGCGCCCTGGGCCTGGAAAATACTACTGCCCCAATTTTGAAGTATTTCAAAAGGAAATTAGCCCTTCAAAATTGTCGCTATAATTTACTTATTCTCTAATACGCTTCATAGGCTGTTTTTTCCAATAAGTAAGCGATCGCCAAAGCCATTCGAAAGGACCAAAACGAAAATATTTTAACCAGATGGGTGATAATATCAGCTGGAATATCCAAACGCTGCCAACTACATAATACAACTGGTGAAATTTAAAATTGTTATAATGGTCCAGGCCATACCCAAAAAAGAACAGCGTACAAATAATGCTTTGCATCAGGTAATTGGTAAATGCCATCTGACCTACATTCGCAAGGGCCTTCATCAGCCAGGGAACAAGCCTGCTACGGTATACAAGCAATAACAAACTGGCATGGCCAATACAAAGCAATACCCGTCGCAAATCGTATAGCACCCAGTGCGGAACGCTGTAAGCATCTACATAGGTCCCCAGGTCATTGAAGGAGCCGATTATACCGGAAAAATAAATATAGCCGATCGGGATGCCCAGGCCATATCCTGCAACCAGCCACATTGCATAAGTACCGGTGGAAAGCCTGTTCGAAAAAAATCCCACCATAAATAGCCCCATCCCAATAAACATCATGGAAAGCATATCCCATATTCCATGATAGGTGCCCCATGTTTCAGTACTGGCATTTCTTGGGATAAAATAGTTGAAAATGGTTCCATAGCCAGCATGCATTTTTTGCAAATGCTTGTTTACCTTGCTGGTATCAGTCTGCTGGTTCTTTTCAATTTCTTCCCAGCGCGATTTAGCCTGCTCTTGTTTTTCAGTTAATTTAGTTTTGGCTTTTCCCGCAGCAACAGCTTCGAGGTAAGTTGCCCTGGTGGCCCTGGTTTCATTGTACCATAGCATATTTTTTAGCATCCCGATCCCGATACAAAAAAAGCCGATCAGTATCAGCCATTTTGGACTTGATTTCCGGAAAGGATAGAGCAACATTCCGCAGAGGCCGTAATAAAATAAAATATCACCTTCCCATAAAAGTATGTAAGCATTAAATAAGCCGAAGAGAACCAACCAAAGCAATCGCCGGTAATAATATTCAGCAACTGTCACATTACCCGGACTTTCTTTTTTATTAAGGGTGAACAGGATCATACCTGCTCCAAAAAGCATCGAGAATAATCCGCGCATAGTGCCATCGAAAAAAGCGAAGATCACGGCCATGGTGCGAAAATCCGTAGAATTGTGCGGCCCTCTCAGCACCGTATTAAATGCACTGTTATCAATTCCAAAGCCTGGAATGTTCATCAATAAAATGCCCAGTAAAGCGAATCCCCTGATCAGGTCCACCGTTTGGATCCGCTCCGCAATATCGACAGGACGTGGATTTTCTTCGGGTAACACCGGCTCCTGGCCGTTTCCCGGGAACAGGCTTGTAGCCGGCAATGGCGGATTATTTTCGGATAATTGAGCTGTATTGCTGTCCATATTTCTGGTAAATTATTGTATGATAAATCAGGAAAGAATGGTTGACGGAGTGGCTACTTCAGTTTGGAACTTTTTATTGGACAGCCATTTTTTAAATACCAGGCATTTCAGCAGCCATTCTGCAGGACCATAATAATAGTATCTTAACCATAATATGCTGAATACTATTTGGATGACGCTCATTTCTACAACTATTGCATATAATTGATACTGCTGCAACCTGCCAAAATATCCCATTCCAAACCCTGTAAAAAATATGCTGCAAAGAACGCTTTGCAACAGGTAATTGCTAAGCGCCATCTGGCCGACCGCCGCAAATACCTTCCATAAAAATTTCAATATGCCCGCCCGCATCAGTAGCAATGCCAGGCCCGCATACCCCAATGCCAGCATGGCCCTTTCTATGGGAAAGAACAAGTCAAAAGGTATCCGGTGCCGGGAGGTAAAACGCGTATAGTCCTGCAGTGCGTACTGGTTATATTGCAACCTGAACCATCCTAACAGCAAGCCTGCGGCCAAGCCCGCCAGCGTAAGCAATAAGTATTTTCTGCTCGCGAACGACGAATCGAAAAAACCAAATTTAAACAATGCCATGCCTAACAGGATCATGCCGGAGAGATCCCACAACCCTGTCTGGTATGTCCACTGGGCTTCATTGTTCTGCACAGATGGCAGTAAATAATTCCAGATCTTTCCAAAAGATCCGCTCCTCATATCTTTATATCCTTCGTCATTTTTTTTGGGGTCATATTTTTTTCCGGATACGATTCCTTCCCATGCCGACTTATCTTCCTTTTGCTGCCTGGAAAGAGAATCCTTTTTTTGGTCCCTGGCAGGAATACCATTTTTTGCAGCCGAAAGAGAGTCTTTTGATATTCTTTTTTCTACACCGGTAACTGTAATGTACTTCGCATAGGCGTTGCGGTCATCTGCATAGTTCCAGTAGTTTTTAGCGCTGAAAATTAAAGTGGTGACAATGGCAGCGATTAATAAAGACCTTGCTTTTAACCGTACAAATGGGAAAAGAAAAATACCTATAATACCGAGGTGGAACAACAGGTCCCCGGGCCAGAGAAATATCCACGCGTTTACCAATCCAAAAGCCATCAGCCACATTTGTCGTCTTATGAACCGGTCGCTACCAGGCATTTTATTTGCATACTGCTTATTTGTGAGAGAAAGTATCATTGCAGCGCCAAATACCAGCGATACCAGCGCCCTCATTTTACCATCGAAAAATAATTCTATTGTTCCCCAAAGCCGGTAGTTAATTCCCTTTGATTGTAACAGCAAACCGTTTTGCTGGTTAGCACTAAAGCCGCCAAATATCCAGATGCTGATAAATAAACCTCCCAGCAGGCCAATGCCCCGCAACGTATCGAGCGATTGTAACCTGGCAACTGGTCCGTTGCTAAAAGGCTGCACAGCAGCGGCTTTCAAGTCATCACCGGGAATGTTTTTTTCTGGAAGTTCTGTAATCATTTGTGGAATAATTGTAGCGTGCAGAAAAATAAATGCTCCTTCAAAATACAAAAATTTATTACTTGTTCTGATTTATTTTTTACTACCTCAATTATTTAACGACCGTTTATTCCAGGGATACTGCCTTGCGTAAATTTTAAAAAGACCCGCAAAATTTGATAATTAAAGCAACTTATTTTGTCGCCTTTTTTAATTGTATGATTTTTAAAAATTGAAATAAATTTCATTTTCCAAATTGCTTCTTATACTTTGCACGCGTAATTAACATGAAAAAAATCTTATCCATACTATTTTTTTTTGCATTGGGGTGCCGCGTTTCGTCTGTTGATACGGAGGTAAAAAAATATAAGGAGCAAGCTTCGCAGGTGACTATTGTCCGCGATAAATGGGGAATACCGCATGTCTATGGCAAGACAGATGCTGACGCGGTATTTGGATTGATGTATGCGCAATGCGAGGAAAGTTTTGAAAGAGTGGAGCGGAACTATATTCAAAAATTTGGGCGGATGGCCGAAATTGAAGGACCGGCTTATTTGTACAGCGACCTTAAAATGAAATTGATCTATGATACTGCGGCGGCCATCGCGGACTACAAAAAAAGCCCTTCCTGGCTCATTAAATTATTAGACGCTTTCGCCAACGGAATAAATTATTATCTATATAAACATCCTGAAAAAAAGGCGTTGTTATTAAATCACTTTGAACCCTGGTATGCTTTGATGGCGACCGATGGAGCATACATATCGACGTTCGATGGTGGGCTGGAAATGAACGATATTCAACACCTGTACGACCTGAATAAAGCTGGGGCAATAAACTTACATCCGGGAAAAAAAATGGTTAACGGAGAAATGATGGGTTCGAATGGTTTTGCGATAGGCCCGTCAAAATCTGTTTCGAAAAACACTTTGCTGTATATTAATCCGCACGTATCCTTTGATTTTCGAATGGAGGCGCATATCGTAAGCGAAGAAGGCCTTAATGCTTACGGCGCCGTTACCTGGGGGCAATTTTTTGTTTTCCAGGGATTCAATGAGCATTGCGGATGGATGCATACTTCCTCACTTGCAGATGCCGCGGATCTTTACGAAGAAGAGATCATTAACAGTGATAGCGGCTTCATGTATAAATATGATGGAAAGTTAAGGGCCATGACAAGCAGGCGGATGGTATTGAAATATAAAAAAGATGGCATGCACCATGTCGATTTTACAACCTACTTCACTCATCACGGGCCCGTGATGGGGAGCAGGAATAATAAATGGCTGAGTTTAAAAGAACAAAACCGCACACTCAATGGGTTGATTCAATCCTGGCAGCGAATGAAAGCAAGTGATTATAAGTCTTTTAATGAAACAATGCAACTTAGATCCAACAATTCTACCAATACGGTATTTGCCGATGACAAGGGAAATATCGCTTACTGGCACGGCAATTTCATTCCGAAACGCGATAGTCATTATGATTGGACGAAGCCCGTTCCGGGAAATATACCAGCTACAGAATGGCTCGGTGCTCATGAAACAACGGAGACTGTAAATGTATTGAATCCCGCCAGCGGCTTTATTCAAAACTGTAATTCAAGCCCATTCAGCGCGGCTGGTTTTAATTCTGCTAACAACTCAAAGTATCCTGCCTACATGGCGCCGGATGGTGAAAATTTTCGTTCCCTGCAGGCGATCCGCGTGCTGACTTCGAAAAATAATTTCACAATCGATAGCCTGGCTGCGCTGGGCACCAGTCATTACCTCGCAGCCTTTGATAGTTTATTGCCTCCTTTGCTCAATGACTTTGATCAACTACCGGTATCAGGCAAATTATATACCCAATTGAAAGAACCGGTAGAATTGCTGAAGGCATGGGATAAAATATCCTCTACATCTTCGGTGGCTTCAACTATTGCTATCCTTTGGGGCTATACGCTTTTATCAAACAACACCAGTTCATCAAGTGATGATCTTTATATAACCCTGATAAAAAATACGCCGCCTGCAAAAAGGCTGGAAATACTAAGCGAAATTGTGAACGGGCTGCAGCAATTACATGGCACCTGGAAAATACCCTGGGGAGAAATGAACCGGTTTCAAAGAACTTCCGGTTCCGTATATGCGCAATTTAATGATGATAAACCAAGTCTGCCTGTAGGAGCGGCCTCATCATTGTTTGGCTCTTTGCCGGCCTACGAAATAAGCTGGGACAATAATAAAAAAGGATATGGCGTAGCAGGCAACAGTTTCGTAGCTGTGGTAGAATTCGGTAAAAGAATAAAAGCGAAATCAATTGTGCCGGGCGGGCAATCCTTTGACCCGGATTCAAAACATTTTACCGACCAGGCGCAATTGTATATTGACGGCAAATTTAAAGACGTGTTGTTTTATAGAGAAGATGTGTTGAAAGAAATGGAAAGATCATATCATCCGGGTGATTAAAGTATTGGTGTCACTTAAAATTTAACAATGGATTGTGCTGGTAAGGCACTTTAGGACACTCCCTGCATTAGCTCAATTTTTATTTTAACTATCAATAACAGCGCTAAAAGGGCGCGACTCTATGACAATCTGTGGGCTACAATCATATTGTTACGCCCTTCAGGGCCTGAATGTTGTTAGGTATTCAATCACAGGTCTACACCCTGTGCTGTTATATTTCGCCTTTTCAGGGCTCAACATCAGAAGGTTCTTTGTTGGCCATTATTATCCCCGTTTTTATCTTCAGTTGAATGGAGTTTTATTTTTTTAATTTAGTGCAGGTTGTTTAATTCAATAAGACAGAATTGATCATTTTTCCTTTTATATAAAAAGAAAAAAGCAGGAATTGACCGATGGCAGCTGGCTTTTGCATACCTGTCATTCAATCTTATTAAACCTTAAATTCATAATACGGCCGGAGTTTACATCGAACCCCTCTACCTGGTTTTTACCATCCCAACGTATCATCAAATGGTTTATCCACCAGTAATCATTTACTAAATGATCCTTGCCTGACAAGGTCAGTTTGGTATCACTATATTTTGCATTGGTCAGCACCAAATTATGATCTTTTAAAACTATACCATACTTGCAATCAAGCTCAGGGCAATAATAAGTGCCAACATATTTTTTAAGCACTTCCTCTTTTTGCGAAGTATCCTTTATATATTTTTTGAGGTGATAAAACTCGTCCGGACCAATGATATCAACGATTGTATCCTTCGACCTTATGCCAAAAACAAATTTTATAGCAGGGTCAGAAAAAATGGCAAAAGTGTCGGCTGAGCCTTTTATTAAAAAGTTATGCTGATCATAAATGTGGTAATATAATTTGCCTGCTTTAATGTCAAAACTGAAGGGCAGTCCATCATCACTCATGTAATCACCCAAAAATTTCTTCATCGGCAATGAGTCTTTCAACACTGCGGCTGAACTGTCTTTTTGTACTTTGCTTTTGTCTTCCGTTTTTTGCGTCGTGTCTTTTACAAGAAGATCAGCAATGGCATAGGTCTTTCCTACCGGGTTAAAATCCCCCAGGTTGCTAAAGACCATAAATCCCATTTTGAGATCAGGCAGTACAGATAAATAAGTGCGGTAGCCGGCATCTCCGCCACCGTGCGCATACTGTCTCCAGCCTTTGTAAGTATCTACCGAAATACCCAAGGCATACGAAGACTCTTTACCACTATTCAATATACCTTTCCTGGTAAGCTGGTCGATCTCCGACTGCCCGCCGACTTTGTGGTTATAAAAATTCATGACCCACTTGCTCATGTCGGTCACATTTGTAAAAAGGCTGGTGGCGCCGGCGTTGGAATAACTTAACACGCTATTTTTAAAATGCGCACTGTCTTTCCGGTCGTAAGAATAGGAACGTCCTTTTTCGATTTCTTCGTAGTCATCGTGAAAATGAGTGGCGGTCATACCCAATGGTTTAAAGATCGCCGAATCAGTAAATTGCCTGAGCGATTGACCGGTAACGGATTTTACAATTTCAGCAAGCATGGTAAAGCCGCTGTTTGAATAACTATATTTTTCTCCCGGTTTAAAATTAAGCGCCTGTTGTTTACTGAGTATTTTTACAACATGTTCCTGGGTGATCACGTCATCCAGCCTGGTGCCGGATATCGCCAGTAACTGCCATTGGTCCCGGATGCCGCTCGTATGATTTAAAAGGTTACGAATAGTGATCTTTTCTTTCATGTCGGGAAACCAGGGCAGGTATTTATGGATATCATCATCCAACTGAAGTTTGCCTTGTTTGGCAAGTAGCACAATCGACATGGCAGTAAATTGTTTAGAAACTGAAGCCATGTGAAAGATAGTGGCGGGTGTATTGATAACACCATATTCAAGATTTGCGAGGCCATATCCTTTGGCATATATCAGCGAATCATTTCGCACAATACCAATGGTGCAGCCCGGGGTATTAGTGCTGTTCCATTTTGCGAACAGGCTATCAATCTTCTTCGCGATAGAATCAGGGATTGCCTGTGCGGGCAATTCAGTTATCACAATAATCGATAATAACATTCCGAGCACGCACTTTCGCAATTGCTTTTTCATAGTAATTTATTTTAATTGGGTGATTTAAATGAGCCGGCAAATACTGATGGGTAGCTATTCCAGGCATGTCATCTTTTAAATAGGAAAAGTAACATTTTTTAAATTTATTATTTACACAACGAATACAGGCATATTTGTCATTATTTTATTTAGCCGGTATTATCCAAGCTGTTTTGTGTAGCCGCGATACTAAATTTTAATTATTCTTTGCTTCCATAGAACGGCACATTACTGGTTAATCCTTTGTACACCTACGACAACCCTATCGGGCCTAAGCGTGATCAACGCCTTCATTTTTGGAATTTTTGCTGTTGGAATGATTGTAAATTCCTTCAAAAAAGTACAAAGAAATATGGACATTTCCATAATGGCAAAGTTGTTCCCGATACACATCCTTGGACCGGCGCCGAATGGAAAAAAACTTTTCGATTTTGCTATCTTTGGATCTGCTAAAAATCGTTCAGGCATAAATTTTAATGCATCCGGCCAGGAGTTGGCATCTCTGTGCAAACCGAAAAAAAAGGGAATGATAATGGTACCGGCGGGAAACGAAAATTTACCAAATTTATCATCCGTGACAGCAACCCGTTCCGTCATCCAGGCCGCCGGGTAAAGACGCATGGTCTCATTAATTATAGCTTTGAAGTACTCATCAGAAAGGCATGCCCCGATTGAATTATTTTCAACAACAGCTTTTAGTTTTTGAAGGATATTGCTGTGTGAAGCAAGCAGGCAGATCAGCCAGGAGAGCGTATTTGCGGTAGTTTCATGGCCCGCAAAAATGAGTATCAGCACTTCGTCTAAAATTTGTTCTTCGGACATGCGCTCGCCTGTATCCTCATACCTGCTGTGTAAAAGCATATCCAACAGATCAGCATAATTTCCATTACTATTTTTACGTTCCCTGGTTATCTGCCTGAATATTTCTTTTAATCTTTTTGCTTTTACCAGGTTTATATTTTTTGCGCCTGTTACCGGGTAAAATATTTTTCTGATGGGCTGATTGACATCCTTTATCAAAAAATCCTGCAGATCGCTAAAGAGCTGGCTCAGCTCTTCCATTATTTCAGGAGCGATATCAATATCGAATAATGATTTTATTAAAATATCAAAGGAAAGGCGGTTCATCAGTGGATAAATATCGATATCATCTCCCGTTGGAAAAGCTGATAAAAAATGGTTGACTGACCTGGTAATAATTTCCTGCAGGCCTTTTATTTTCTCCTTGTGAAAAGCAGGCTGGATCAGTCTTCTTTGCTTCAACCAATAATCGCCGTTTGAAAAAAGTAACCCGTTGCCAAAGAACTGCACGGCAGTTTTGGTAGATAGTTCTGATTTATGATAGTTCCTGTGATTATCTTTTAGGACATAACTGATAAAATCCGGGTCCTGCGTTAGTATGAGTTTCCTGTTTATTCCCAATGAAGCCGTGTAAGTTCCGGAGAACTTTTCCATGCTGGTAGAAATAAATTGAATGGGGTCCTTTAAAAATTCATTTGATCTTATCGTAGTTTGAAGTAAGGAGTAGCCCGGCGGAAAATTGTATCTTTTTTTGATGCTCATTTTTTGAAATGTTCTATATGCATATGCCCTGCCGCGCTGTAAATTCTTTTATTTCTTAAAAATAATCTATTGCGTTTATAATATCCCGGTGAATTTAAAGCAACCTTTGCAGCAAATCGGGTCAAACGATTGTCATAATTCCGATGAGTAAAAATTTTTTACCTTTACTAACGCTGACTTGCTTAATTTTTTTATTGACCGGCTGCTACCGGAGCGCTTATTATTTTAGCCCGTTAAATGCCAACAGCAATGGCTACAAAACAATTCCGCTCCAATCCGATTCTGTCAAAGGAGCTTCTTATGTGGGCGCTAACCTGAGATTGGGCCTGGCTAATTTTGGCTGGCGCGATGGATTATATTCATTCACAGGAAGTTTTCACAGGAGTAACAACTGGAAAAAATTCCAGGCTTTTTATGGAGCAAATATTTCAGCGGGCGGATACTATGTACAGGATTATCGATATACCATCAGTGACCATTTTATTGATACCAGTTACATTAATAAGCGGGCTGGCAGTAAATTTTTTGGCAGCGCCGGTTTGCAGGGCGGCATTAATTACGTGGTGCCTATTGACAACAATGGCAGCGAATGGCGGGTAATAGGATTAGAAGCAGCGCTCCAAAAAGAAGTAGGTGATTATCTTGATTTCAGGAAGCAGTTGCCCGATACCGCCGCCCGGGTCATTGGCAGGACAAGCCTTTTCACCAATCTCGGTTTAACCACCGAGATACTCCGAAAAAAGAAAAACTACTCATTTGGAATACGGTTTGCTATCGGGATCGGGCTACCGAATTACCGCAATGGCTATACGGGCGACAAGACCCTACCCTTTTATTTTTCGCCCGCGTTTCATTACACCCGCAGCCGGGTAACTGGTTTTGGCCAGTTCAATATTACGAAGGCGTACGCATTCAGTTTGCAGTTTGGTACACAATACAAATTGAAAAAGAATGGCAGCAGCGCCCCGCTTCATTCAAATTAATCAATTGCAGGAGGTTCTCTATTTGTATTCTTTGATAAGTTGCAGGGTGTGATTTAAAGACTTATTACTTGTCCATGACTCGTGACCGGGTATAATAAATAGTGGGTTTTTAAATTTTGCCTGTATCTTTTTAATTGTAGCGGGCCATTCTTTTATGCTGGCCTCCCCCAGATATCCAAGGTCAGTTGACTCCGCGCTTTTTACCAAACAACCACCATACAAAATTCTGTCTTTCTCAAACCAGATCACAATATTGTCAGCCGTATGTCCCGGCCCGCCATAATAGGTTTGAAATTTATACTGTCCGACTGAAAAAACAGTATCCTTTTCCATTAAAAATTCTGCCCGCTTCTCCCCGTTCCTTTTAGATATCTTATCTGTTAGTTTTGTGGTAAATGTTTTTGCACCGTGCTCTTTTAAAAACTCAAGTCCTGCAGTTTTATCCTTGTGCGAATGCGTTGCGATACAAATTATGACCGCCTTGTTGTGTTTAATTTTTATACTATCAAGCAGGGGTTGAAATTGCGTTGTATCCCAGGGCGAGTCAAACATTACTGCGCCACTGTCCGTAACAAGATACATTCCGTTGGCAGCAACCGGATTACCCTTGTAAAGATTATAGGTGGTAAAAATATAAAAATTCCCGGCCAGGTGAGAAATCTGGAGTTTTGGTTTTTGAGTTTGTCCAAAAGCATGGGTGAAATAAAACAAAGAAAATATAAATAAAAAGATGCGGGGAAGTTGTTTCATATTGCTGGGAGTTGCTGCTAATTAAATTTGATATTTTTTAAAATACTGTTCACGAAAAACCAGGCCAAGCGGAACTGGTGAATTGGATCGTCGCCTGCTGTCATGGAGACATCATTCTTTGCCTGGAAAAAGAAAAATTATAGGTAAGTCTTAAACCACCAACGAAAGCCGGATCGCCATCTATTTGAAATACATCGCCGTGAATATCCAGGTCGATAATATGTTTTTGAGTGGATAGCAGTTCTATTCCAAAGCCGGCGCTTCCGCCAAAGCCGCTATCCCCTGCATCATCGCCTCCAACATGCAGGAAACCGCCCAGTGAAACGTGCGTCTTATTCGGGAGGTAATATTTTCCTGACAACCCTGTATAACCAACATATGGAATTTCAACTCCAATGGAAGGAACGAGGGCAAAAGACTTGGCAAGTCTTATTTCTCCCTGTAAAACCGCGCCCATGCCAGTCCCTTCTTTTGATCCGTTTATTGCGGGGCCAATCCCGATCGCATTTTTTGCCTGTGCATGAACCAGGAAAGTACTAAAGATCATAGAAATACTAAGAAGCGTCAACATTAAAACCCTATCGAATTTTCTCATAAAATCACCTGCTGTTATTTATATTTATCCGGGATGCAAATTAACTAAAAAATTACAGTCAGGTAAAAGCTGATGCTTTTCAAGGTGCATTACTTGAGTTCATAAATTCGAACCCTTGGTTTTCGCTAAATTGTATAGGCGCAGGGTATTCAAGACTTCGACCAGTCATCATTTCAATTGGAAATAGTATATCACCGTATTGGTAAAAGCACCATAGTGGTATGCCGTACAAGAGTGCGACGCAACAATGCTACATCGGATTACTTCGGCCCGGGCAAAAACAAACTTGTTACGACTAAAGAATGCCTGCCGGCAGAAATTTTATATGCCCAATATATCCTTTAATTTACTATACCCGGCTTTACTTACGGGTAAGCGTGCGCCGGTGGTGAGCAATACCAGGTGACTGTCTTTTTCATGCGGGTCGATGCGGGTGATCAATTGTGCGTTGATGATATACGAGCGGTGAACGCGAATGAATTCCTGGGGAGGCAGGCTATCTTCAAAATATTGCATCGTCTTCTTTTTTAGAAAGGTTCCCTCTGCTGTAATAATTTTTACATAGTCATCCGCAGCTTCGAGGTACTGTACTTTTGCAACCGGTATGATCTTTATTTTTCCATTGTCTTTTACCACAATACGGTTATTTTGCGCAGTCGACAGCATTGCCGTATCTACTATTTCTTTGGTTGTATTTGTTGCCTGTTGTTGCAATTTCTGCATGGCCTTATCGAAGCGTTCTTTGCTAAAAGGCTTTAATAAATAATCTGCGGCGTGCGCGTCAAAAGCCCTGATGGCGTACTCTTCAAAAGCGGTGGTAAAAATCACCTGCGGCGGATCGTCTACCAGTTCCAGCATTTCAAATCCGTTTATTTTTGGCATCTGGATGTCAAGAAAAATAAGGTCTGGCCGGTGTTGCTGAATGGCCTTGATCCCTTCAAATCCATCATTGCATTCCTCCACGACGCTAATATGCGGATAGGATTGGAGGTATTCTTTTACCATCATCCTTGCCAATGGTTCGTCGTCAATTATAATTACTTTCATGTTCCGGTGGTATACTGATTATTGTAATAAATTGTTCCGCTTCCTTTTTAACCTGTAAAAGATCGTACCGTGAAAATAATAAAAACAGCCGCCTTTTTATGGATGAGAGGCCGAACCCTGTACCCTTAAGTGGCATAGACGTAGACTCATCAAAAGGGTTCTGCACGGCTACTTCCAGGTATTCATTTACTTTTTTTGCAGATATAAAAATAGTGACTTCCCCGATCGTATCATAAAGCCCAAATTTGATGGCGTTCTCCACTAACGGTTGTAACAGCATGGAGGGCAACTTCATTTGCAGCGTGTCTTCCTCACAGTCAATATTAGTTTGCAAGCGGTAACCAAAACGAACTTTTTCAATATCGAGGTACAATTGCAGGTATTGCAATTCTTCTTCGAAGGTGGTCCATTTTTGCTCTTCCTTTTTTAAGGTTCCCCTTAAAAAATCTGATAGTTGCTGGATCATGTGCCTTGCTTTTTCGGGCTGGGTACCGGTTAACGCGCTGATCGAATTGAGGCTGTTAAATAAAAAATGAGGCTGTAATTGTTGTCGCAGCTTATTTAATTCGGCCTCCCGGGCGAGGCGTTCCATATCGATCTTGCGCTGACTATCGGCTTCCTGGAGCTGTTGGGTATACCATAGCAAACTCAATACAGTACAGCATCCGATCATCAAAAAGGCAATGGCATACCTGATATAAGAGGTTAGGGACAAGGAGGACATATAGCCGGGATCACTTTTATACAATGCCCACAGGCTTACGCGTGTAAGCAATAACCAGACAAGGCTATGGGCAAAAGTGATCACCAATACATACCAGTATTTTTCATGTTTGGGTAAATAATAACGCATATTATTAATGACGAGTAAACATGTGCCGGCTAATAAAATATTGCTGATCACCCCGTCGGCAATAGCCCTGGAAGCACTAACGCCAAAATCCTCCAACACCATTATTTGAAGGAGGGCCCAGATACTCCACCAAACAAAAAATGCCGTGAAGAAAATGAGTTTTATTCTGCGTCGGGGAATAATATTAAGTGCCAATTAATATATTATTTATTTGGGTGAAATGATGCAGGCAATTCTGTAATAACTGAGTAGCTGTTTTTTTTATGGTACGAATGTACAGATCCGCGTCCTTCTCTTCTTTGATCACAGCGTAAATTTCAGCGCCGTCAACAAATTGTGTCAAGGCATGCAACTCGGTGACATCAATGAATTTCCATTGAACACCGGGCATGCTTTCAGCGCCAATATTTTTGGTGTCACCTTCTCCTAAAAGACGCGCTTTATGAAAAGCATGTAATTCATCTTCCGCATAAATCAGTCTGAGTTGTTCATCAAACTGTGGTATGTGATTTCCGGTGCCACAAAAAACACGGAATACCAACTTTGCAAGAAACCAATTCATGTCGTTTAATTTTGGTGTGAGAGATAGAGATGAATGATGAGTGGTTAGTTTTTGATGTTTCGCCGGGAATTATCCGGGCCACTCATCACTCTTTTAATAGCTTTTTATTTCCACTCCGCCGAATACTACAGAGCCTTTCAGGATAAGCACCTTATCAGGATTAATGTTTGCCGAAGGATTAAAACTTCTTTTGTCTTCAAAGCCGTGGAACGCGCCATCGGTGTCATTTTGTATGGCCCAGTTAGGTGGTACGACCAATTTTGCACCGCCGAATGCTATGTCTAATTTGATCAGTACGCGTCCATTTATATCTGCCTGGGTCAGGTCGATCTCCGATCCACCAAAAACGCAGGAAATACGTCCGCCCTGGAAATTTTTAGACACTATATTTTTATTTATCCCACTAAAAACAGACCGGACATTGATAAAATCGCCACTTTCTACTGATGCGGTGCTGGAACCATATTGCATGGAAGCGCCCGGTAAATTTTCCCACTTTTTGTAATCAGTATCATCGGGAGATTCCGGCCACTTTCCTTTTCCGGGTCTTAAGATAAAAATCACTCCAAGGGCAATGATCACAATGGGCCAGAAAAATGGTTGGAGTCCGAGGCTCGGAATAAACCTGCTGACCAAAAAATAACTACCGATCAGTATAAGTATGTACCAGGCATTATTTCTGAAATTACTTTTCACACCGATGTAGATACCTACGAGTATCAGTATCATCGGCCAGGAAAACAACCATCCCGGCATCTCAAATCCAGTATTGCGTAACAATAAGGCAGCGCCGACTCCCACCAGTATTAAACCGGCAATCACCCTGCCGCCTTCTTTATTTTTAAAATGTTTATTAGGTTCCATGGCTGATAAATTTATACCCCAAATGTATAATGTGTTTACAAGTAGTAAAAGCATCTTTAGGCAAAGTAATGGTTGGAAGCGGTGAATGGCGGTATTTTGTAGGCGGGGGATGATGTTGGGTGCTGGATGCTGGGTGCTGGATACTGGGCGCTGGGTGCTGGATGCTGGGTGCTGGATGATGGATACTGGATACTGGATGCTGGAGCGTGCGGCTTGTACTTCTACAGCAGGATTCACAGCTCTCCACAAAGTATACGTTTAACCATACAATCACAAGTACGTCCCAGAGGGGTTTCACAGCTCGCTTTATAAATTATAAACCCTTCAAGCGTGCAACCCTGCTGTAGAAAAGCACTTCGATTCCGTTGATCTATCAATGATTGCGTCCTTCGTGGCAGTATAAAAGTTACGGTTCTTTTCGACAGCAGGGTTTCACGGCCGGCACTTTTACGGTTTGAATAATAAGCCGTGAAAACTCCGCTGGGACCTACTTGTGATGAAATGTAACCAAGTAATCTATTTTTAGACCCTTGTAGTATTCGGATTGTAGCTCTTTTCTGCAGCAGGGTTTCACGATAGGCACTTTTAGGGTTTGAATAATAAGCCGTGAAAACCCCGCTGGGACGTACTTGTGCTGAAATGCAACCAAGTAATCGATTTTTAGACTTCTGTAGTATTCGGATTGTAGCTCTTTTCTGCAGCAGGGTTTCACGGCCGGCACTTTTACGGTTTGAATAGTAAGCCGTGAAAACCCCGCTGGGACGTACTTGTGATGAAATGTCATCAGCGAGATATTGGTTCCAGTATCAAGCATCCAGTATCCAGTATCCAGTATCCAGCATCCAGTATCAAGCATCCCGCATCCCGCATCCAGCATCCAGCATCACCTCAATCCCCTACCGTATCAACACCACGTATCCCCTCTTATTTATTTTTTCATTCCTGTAGTTGGTGCCTTCCGCGTACCACACGTACGTGGCTGGTTCCTGCTTATTGCCTTTGTACGAGCCATCCCAACCTGCCGATTCAATATTGGTGTCGCTGAATAACAGCTGGCCCCAGCGGTTGTATATCCTGAATACATCCATGGTTTTTAGACCCAGCGCTACCGGTCTGAAAAAATCGTTCCGGCCGTCATCGTTTGGCGTAAAGGCGGTGGGGACATAAATGCCCGGCGCTACCGAATATACTTTCACATGAATGCTGTCATAATCAAAACAACCGGTGCTGTTGCTCACTTTCACGATGTACCCGATATCGTTTTGTGGTACGGAAACAGGGGCCGCAATAGTATTACTGCTGAGCCATTGCGGTGGCGTCCACTGGTAAGTAGTTCCGCCGGTGGCAGTTAGCTGCAATGGTTGTTCCAATACTACGGTCGTGTCGGAAGGGCCAGCATTGGCTATCACGCTTAAAACAGTCACCTGGATGGAGCTGCTGACAGATTTGGGGCAACCCAGCACATCGCTGACCGTAACCGTATACCGGATATCACTGACCGGTTTTACTGAAAAAGGATCCGGAACCAGCAGGCTGCTCAAAAAAGTCGGCGGGCTCCAGGAATAATAGCTTCCACCTGTTGCATGTAACTGAACCGATGTTCCCAGGCAAATGGATGTATCAGTGCCCGCACTTGCTTTTGGATAAGGTACCACCTTAATAAAAATATTGTCGGCGGCTATACATTTGCCAATGTTTCCGGTAACGCGGTAAGTAGTACTGGTGGCTGGTGTAGCTACAGGATTTTTTAGAGAAGGATCATCCAGGCTGCCTGAAGGCGGGCTCTCTGTCCAGTTATAATGTAATGCGTCGCCTGATAACGGCAGGATCATGGGATCCGACTGGCATACGATGGTATCATTACCCGTTTTTAGTGTTACCAGCTGTTTGACATCTACGAAAACAGAATCAGTTCCCGAGCAACCGTAGGGATCAGTGAGCCTGGCATAGTAAATGGTCGGCACATCAGGACTTACCAATGGAGCAGCAGAAGCGAGATTGTTGATGTTGTAATCCGGTCCCCATAAAACCGTTCCCTGGCCTATGGCGCTTAATTGTAACGTATCTATGCTACAGATCAGGGTGTCGTGTGTTAGTTCGAGCGCCGGCTTATTCGTTATCAAAATATCTTTAACGGCAACCCCGCTGCATCCCATGCTATTACCCACCGTTACCGAAACAGTATAGATGGCCTCAATGGCATAATAATGGTTGGGATTTTGCAGCGTAAATGTATCGTTGCTTACAGCGCCGTCTCCAAAATCCCAACTCCAGGAATCGACCTTTCCATAGGTGGAAGTGGTGTTGTCAAAAAAACGGATCGGGGTATTTTTACATTGTCCCAACGCCGAAAAACCGGGTGAAAAAACAGGGTATACCTTTACTATAGAAAATGCAGAATCGGAACAGGGCAAATTTTTGTTGACGACTAACTTTAAAACATAGGTCCCTGTATCGGGATAGGTAAAGGAAGGATTTTCAATATTGGCCGTATCATCGGAAGTGCCTGCCACACCAAAATCCCAGGAGTAGGTCTTAATATTGCCGCCATATGCCTCATTAATGAATGACCTTGTCAAACTATCGCAGCTAAAATAGACAGGCTTTAAAATTGCCTGCGTCAATGAGCAATCGGCAACAAAAATATGCAGCGATTTATGCACGGAAGATTTTATAATGTTCGTGCCCCTTTTATATTCAGTCACGGTGCAGGTAACAACATAAGTTCCTTCCAAGCCGGGAGCGATGCCGGTCACGATCCCCGTAGCCGGATCAATGGTGACATTGCTTCCCGAAGGCTGGCTGCCTGAAAAAGGCGCGACATAATTTACATAGGTGTAAGGCGGGGCATCTGCCTGCCCGTTGCATTGCGCGCCGTTTCCCCGTGATGCATACCAGGCATCTGTAAAAGCGTAAGCCAGCGAATCCCCGTCGATATCCTTTGCGCTAAAATCAAAATTAAAAGAGTTGCCCTTGCAAATGATGGCCGTGTCGTTCTGGGAAAACAAGGCACTTGAATTCTGATGGGCCAGCGAATCATTTCCACCGGTCCCGGGTATACTAACTGCCCAGGTATCGCCAATCGTACTGGATCCGGGCTGCAGGTTGATGATATTAGCGACCCGGCAACAACGCTGGTAAGAAATTATATAACCAGTCTAAGTAACCGGCAGTTGCCTGTAAAATTCAAATGTGGCGATCTTGTAACAGATGTTCGGTATATCGTTAATGCATGGATGACACACCTGCCGGGTACAATTTTGAATATTCATCACATTGCTGCCGGGTACGTCCACATTCTCGATCAAAGAATTATTAGCCGCCGAATAAATAGCGATGTTAACATCGGGGCACCACTGATTGGCGGTTAGTACACATTCCGTATAAATTTTCAGGGTAATGACATACAAGGCTGTATTGGGGCTGGTACCCGGACCAACATATCTGTAATACATCCATCCCCCTTTGGTATGATTTGCAAAAGAGGTAAGCCCTGCTCCTATAAAACAAAGTGTGACCAGGAGATTTTTCATCAATGAAAATTTAACTCAAAGAAAGCCCGCAATGTTGATGGTAAATTGAAAGTATTAAGTTACTGTATTTCATCGTTTAAACGGCAAAATAACAAGACGGGTTGCCAGCGTGAGCGGGAAAGGTTAAACAGTTTTGAATAGAATTTTCAATAATCAACTTCTCTTTGGAAGGCCATTAATACACATTTTTAAGGTTAAGCAGGGAATACTATAATTTTTCATGCCAGTGATCTTTACCATTAAAATAGAAAACTTCAGGCAGCAGGACTCTTCTAAGATGTGCTGGACGTGCGCATCATAGACGAGTTGACAACAAATAAGTAAAATTCAAAGGCAGGCTAATCTACTACCCAGGCCACTTTTTCCTCTATCGGTTTGCGTTTTCCCTTTGGTGAGGGGATCGCTACATGCGCAATATAAAAGAAACCTAATAATTTATCAGCATCGCCGAGGCCAAACTGATACTTCGCTTTTTCGAGGTAAGTAATTCCTCCCGTGGTCCAGTAACCGCCCAGGCCATAGGCAGCTACGGATAAATAAATATTTTGTACGGCGCAGGCTACGGCTTCAATGTCTTCGATCTCAGGAATTTGTTTACCTGTGGTCCGTTTCATCCCAATCGAAATGATATGGGATGCTTGTAAGGGCTGTTGCTGTAATTTTATAAATTTATCTTCCTTAAAAGATTCCCCGGCGTCTTCTTTGTAGAGGTTACTTTGTAGTTCTGCAAATTTTTGCAGCCCGTTGCGGGTAAAAACTTTAAAGAACCATGGTTCTTCCTGCCCATGATTGGGCGCCCAGGTCGCATTTAATATTATTTGTTGTACTACCTCATCCGGCACTTTCTTTGAAGTATCAAACTGTTTGGGAAATACGGAGCGGCGATCCACTACCAGCCGGTTAAAATAGTCAGGCGTTAATTCCATTGTTTATTTTTAAGATGGCGAAGGTGGTAAATTATCAGTGGAACGCATTTATGAAATTGGAAAATTTTCTATTCCTGTATCCAAAATTGCCTCAAATGTAGCTGTGGTAAAGCTGCCGCTGCTTACATTCGATTATTTAAAACCATTTATAAACCGGGATGGCTTCGCGAGATGCCATCCGCACTGGTGGCTGTTTTAGCAGAAATATAAATATCCGTTTGCAGGAAGGGATAGAATTTTGTACCTTCAATTGAATATTTACGTTTTTTACCGGTAACGACATCAATCAATATTTGTTCATTCATAAAAAAAACTAAAATAATAAAGAAAAATTATGGCTAAATCACAGGAAACATGGAGTAAAAAAGAAAGAGAAAAAAAGAAACAAAAAAGTAAAAAAGACAAGGAAGAAAAAAAACAAGAGCGCAAAGACAACGCGAAGGAAGGAAAAAGCTTTGATGATATGTTAGCCTACATTGACGAAAACGGCAACCTGTCATCTACCCCGCCCGATCCGAGGAAAAAAATAAAAATAAATGTGGAAGACATTGAAATTGGTGTCCCAAAACAAAAGCCATTCGACCCTGCAGACCTGATAAGGAAAGGAACGGTTACATTTTTCAATGAAGCAAAAGGCTATGGATTTATAAAGGACCAGGAGTCGCAGGAAAGCGTATTTGTTCATATGAATGCATTCCTGGATAAGATCAAGGAAAGCAGCAAGGTTACCTTTGAGGTTGAAATGGGACCAAAAGGCGCCAGCGCTGTAAATGTAAGGCTTGCTGGTTAGAACATACCTCCAACAACAGATCCGCTCATTGGCAGCAAACTCGATTGCTGCTTACCATTATACCTAAGCGACATACTGACGGGGTTCTCACGGATTATATGGCCAGTAAAAAGCAGCGAACGTGAAACCCCGGCAATTGCCGGACTTATTTTACCTGGCGTATTAAATCACGAAAATTAATTAATTTCCGTGCATGAAAAAGTTCCTCCCCGTCTTTATCGTACTCATCATTTTTAGTTGCAGCCAACCGGCTTACAAAGACCCCCACCTGGTAATATCCACTGCTTTTGGTGATATTGAGCTAGAGGTTTATCCTGAAAAAGCACCCAAAACCGTAGCTGCTTTTTTGTCTTATATTGATTCCGGTTTTTATAACAACAGCTCATTTTATCGCGTGGTAATGCTGGAAGGCCTAAGCGCGGCAAACAATGTCGGGTTGATACAGGGTGGCATTTATCAAACCAATGACAAGCAACATCCTGATGTGCCAGGCATCGAACACGAATCAACCAAACAAACCGGGCTCTCGCATACAGATGGAACTATTTCACTTGCCAGGACCACACCCGGCTCCGCCAGCACGGAATTTTTTATTTGTATCGGCGATCAAAGCCAGTTCGATTTCGGCAATGGTGGCGGCACCGATACTCTCGGTTTTTCAGCCTTTGGAAAGGTTTTTAAGGGGATGGCAGTTGTAAGAAAAATACAGGAGCAACAAAAACATGATCAAAGCTTTGATACGAAAATTATAATCAATAAAATAGTGAGGTTATGAAGTGAGTAGTATTTCAATACTCCACTCCCATCACTGTTTCCTCCTCTACTTCTTTGAGCGTGGCTTTATAGCGGATGATCTTTCCACCGATCATTAAAATACAAAAACTTGATATCGAACAGCAGGCCATTACACCCGTCATTGGCAGGGCCGTATTGTTGCTTAAAAAACTCACTGACGCAGAAGTAAATGCACCGATCCCCATTTGGATGGCGCCCATTAAAGCAGAAGCACTCCCGGCATTTTTACTGAACGGAGCCATTGAAAGCGCAGATGAATTAGGGAAAGTAAATCCCTGGCAACTCAGGAACAATAAAATGAGCACGATCGTTCCCGCAAGCCCGATCCAGCCATACATGGATCCAACAAAAAGGGTGATGCCGGTGATGCTTTGGCAGAATAAAGCGACCCTGATAATTTGTTCGCTTTTATATTTTCTTAATAGCAAACTATTGATCTGGCTCGAAATGATAAGGCCCGCGGCAACCAGGGCAAATATCCATCCATATTGCTTTTCCGACACTTTGTAAAGTTCCATAAAAACCGAAGGAGAACCAGCAATATAAGCATACAGACCGGCCGCGGCGATGGCACCTGTAAAGGCGTACGTATAAAACTGCGGTTCTTTCAACACGCCAAGAAAACTATTAAAAATGGCAGCAGGTTTTAAAGAATAATCAGGATCAGGAGCCCGGCTTTCCGGCAAAATAAAATGGACGGCTGCCAGTATCACAACGGCCATGATGGTGAGCAATACAAATACATAATGCCAGCCAAGGGAAGATGTGATGTAACCTCCTAATGTAGGCGCTATGATCGGGGACACCCCTACCACCAGCATCAACATGGAAAAAACTTTCGCATTATCCGCCACATCAAAAAGATCCCTTACCATCGCCCGGGATGCCACCATACCCGCACAACTGCCCAATGCCTGCAAAAAACGTAAAGCGATCAGGCTATCTGCGGAGCCTGCCATCGCGCAAAGCGCAGAAGCAACAAGGTAGAGAACCAGGCCGGCATAAAGCGGCTTTTTGCGGCCATAACGATCCAGTAATGGCCCGTATATAAACTGGCCGATAGATATCCCGATAAAAAAACTTGACAATGACAATGAAACATGTGCCACTGTGGTGTGCAGGTCCACAGCGATATTGGTAAATGCAGGCAGGTACATATCAATCGAAAAAGGACCGATAGCGGTGATCATGCCCAACACGAGGATGAGCTTAAATTTTTTATCTTGTTTCATCAGGACGTTAATATTATTCTTACTTACTGTAACTAGCCAAAGTCGTTACCAGCAAATTGCCAAAGAGCCTTCCAACACTTACTTCAGCCCTCAACCTGGCCATCTACCTGCTACCTTTCCTACCCAAATATTTCATTCAAAATACCAGCCAGCCTTACACCTCCTTTTAACAGTTGTTGATTGACTATACTTACATAATTAAAATTATATTTATAGTCCAGCTTTTGATCGGGCTCTTTTATATCACCATAAATCCTTTCGGCCAACTGGTACGACTGGTACACCCATTTACTAAGCGGATCATGCTGCCATTCATTTATTTGCTCATTGGTTGGGTGGTTGATGGACTCCGAATATTCCGTATAGCTCAATTGCTGGAAAAGGATCAACTGGTCATCCCACATCTGGTGTAAATTTTTGGACTGCCCAAACCACATCACTTTTATTTTATTTCCACCCTCATCGTCCGCGCGCCCGGTATGCATTGGCTGGTGAATATCCCCGACCAGGTGAATCAGCATGCGCAGGTACAGTAATTTATTTTCAGGCGAAAGTTCCTTCTTTTTTAATTCGGCTATAATGAAATTAATTTTCGTATATGCGTCAACGATAGTGTCTTTCTCCAGGTAAGACTGCACTTCATTGTCCGTTTGGCCCGGCTTTAAATTAACAAAGTGCCAGTTGTATAAATATTTATAGGCCGTATCCGATTTTATAAAATCCGCCCAGTTACTGGTGATGGCGATAGATTCGGTTCCCAGTATTTTAGCGATTTCTTTTTTAGCTTTCTTCGTCAGGTACCCGTCGGCTATTTGCCCGACTATGCGGTGTCCTTCCACACCCCAGGCGATGGTGGCAAAGGGCAGGTATAAAAATAATGCAATGAGTATTATCCTTTTCGTAGTAGTAAATGTCATACAGGTATAATTAATTATGAATTTGGCAAAAATAAGCCAATGCACGGGATCAGTAATGATCGGCTTAAAATAAACCGCCCAAATTGTGCGACACATATTTGAATTTTCCGTCACAGATCTCACTATTTAAAGCGAATGAGTCTGCCGGTAATATCTCAACAGGAAAAAAGCCCCCCTGTTGAGGAAGGCTTTTTTGCGTAAAATTATAATCCAACTACTGTTTAACAATTTTCAGGTTGGTTTCTTTTCCATTGTTCTTTACCCTGATTATATAAGTACCGGAAGGTAGGTTTGAAATATCAACCTGCGTATCAGACTTGCGGGCTCTTTGTTTTAATAAGAGTTTTCCATAAATGTCATACAATAAAAGATCAGCGGTACTTTTAAAATCGCTCATGCTTACCGTAACTGATTTGTTTGCCGGATTAGGGAAGACCCGTGTTCTGGTAATAACACCAGGCAATAACTCCTCTCCAAAAGAAGCCGTACCGGTAGCCACTTTCAGTGTATAGCAGGTATTCGCGTTATTTGCCCCGTTATAACCATATACCTTCAAATAATAAGTGCCGGCACCAAAATTCCCACTGATCGTTTCGCTCGTGGTATTTCCATTTTGAGAGATAGCCAGCTGGCTCGTACCATTGCTCCTGTACAACCGGATATCGTAATCTGCAGGCAGAGTCGACAAAGTGATAGTAGCAGTTCCGCTGGTAGTTATTACAAACTTGTAATAGTCATTATCACCGGTCGGACTAATGAGGCCTGTAACATCGGTATTAAGTGGTATTTGAGCGGCGCCGCCTGTTGTGCCATTTGAGCTGATATCATATGAACTGGCGCATCCCAGGGAAGTTGTCGTGAAATTCACCTGCGTATAAGCACTGTTACCGGCCGGGCAGGTCGCCAGCACCCTGCAATTATAGGCGCTGCCTGCAGTAAGACCAGTTATATTGAAGGAAGTGGCAGTAATTGCTGTTGCAGCTACGGTCCAGGTAGCGGCAGTGTTCAATTTATATTCCACGGTATAATTAAGCGCGCCAGGTACAGTCGCCCAGTTGACCGTTGCACTACTGGTAGTAATGGCGGAAGTTGTAAGACCGGTTGGCGCGGAGCAGTTAGCTGTGGCAGAAGTAGTAAACTGGGCTGCCGTAAACGCACCGCTACCCGAAGAACAGTTGGTACGCACCCGCCAGTCATACAGTGACGCGGCAGTGAGACCACTAATACTTGCAGTGGTGGCAGTTGTGGCCGCAGCAGCGGTAATCCAGGCAGAAGCAGTATTTAATTTATACTCCACCGTATAGTTGGTTGCCCCTGAAACAGCGGACCAGTTAACGGCTGCGGAGGTAGTAGTGATGTTCGTTGCAGTTAAACCCGTTGGTGTATTACAGGTGGCTGATGAGCAATCCACAAAGCTAAGTGTCTGGTCTGTTCTGGAATTAGACGAACCTTGTGAGGCGCCCAGGCCCATTCCCCTCCTGGCAAAAGCTTTTATTATGGCGCAACTGTATTGAGCGCCAAAAAACAATGTATCTGCTTTCAGGATAGCATTCCGTCCATCAATAAAACCGGGACTGCAGGGTTGCAAACGTAATCCTTCCAATACCAGTTTCAGGGCAATGGCATTTCCGCCACCCACACCGATATTGAAAATATTGGGATTGATCGTTCCGTTTTGTTGTATGATCTCCCAGGTCATATCCCATAAGGCGGTACACCAGATCGTACCCACTCCATGCGGCGCCACGACAGAAGCAAGGTTCCCATAAGTCAGGGGATTGACGGACATATCCGTTGTGTACCTGTATTGGCGGATACCCAAGCCCGTTATGGGCTGGTTCAATGCATACGTACCAATTCCACGGGGCTTGCTGAAGCCGTCATTTAGTGCGGTAGTCGACCAGTCCTGCGTGATCATCAAACCAAAAAAATCACTCCAGCCCTCGCCCATTTGCTCGGCGTTTGTAAGACAGGTACTGCCATTCCCGGTAAGCCTGTTGCTAATTCCATGCGTGTACTCATGGGCGATGATGCCGTTGTCTACATCTCCATCGCGGTCTGGCGTAGGGGCTGTCCAAAGGTACATTTGCATCCTGCCCCTTCCTCCATCTGCAGGGGTAGAAAAATTAGCGTTATTGGTACCACTTCCGTCCTGTGATTCTGCCAGCACATAATCGGCTCCTGCTCCTCCCCTGCTTTGGTTATTATTTTGAAAGTTCCTGGACGCTTCATTAAACCCATAAATATATGACAGGTCGTGCATCAGGTTGTTCCAGTAAAATAAATTGGTCGTGTTAAACTGCTGATTGGGCGTAGGCGATGTAACGGTTGGCGCGAGTGTAAAATCAGGCACAAAGTTGAAAGTCAGGCTTGGCTGAGCGGTAGTAGAAACCGGGGATACACCGGTCAGATTATCAGCATTCCTATCTTCATATGCATATACATTATTACCTCTCGTATTGCTGTAAGAGGTGGTACCGTCATTGTGCCATCCCAATGTGGTTGCATTGCCTGGCGACATGTTCCATGGGGCCGTAACCAATACACTTGCTCCGCCCGAGTGCTGCGGACTTTCGGCCGGATATTTAATGACGCGGTATGTTGCGGTATTTACCACTTGTGCCCCGGCCCCTGATTTATTATTCCCCGGCGATACCAGTGGCTTACTGCCCGGGCCGGTACTTAAACCGTTGTTGTTATTTAGATGACCTTTTTCGGAATGATCCTCTGTATCCCAGTTACATTTTATAGTTAGGCTTTGTTTATTGATAAATGAATTATTGGTTGCATCGATCCTTACGAGCCAATAATCCTGGTCGTTGTGCGGGGCAACGAATACCTGCCAAACCAGCTTCAGTTCTTTGCCATCATCCACAGGTAACCATATCAATTCAGCGGTTATATTTTCTATGGAAATATTTTGTTTGCCAAATTCGAATTTTTTGCCGTTACCGGGCGACCTCAATGCTACAATATCCTGTGATGGCTTGATCTTTAACAAGGCCAGGGATGCCTGTACGGCATTTGCCGAACTAATAGTGGCGCTCCTGGCGGCATTTTTATTCAGCTGTTCAACTGCGGGTAACCGGCCACCTGCATTAGACACCAGTTTATCACCGTTAAATGCCAATACCTGCACCTGGTTATATACAGGAATATCCTGGTAGGTCTGTTGCAGGTACACCATCCTGATATTTGATCCGGGTACCAGGTAAGTGCCCGTAACAATTGAATTTCCAAGGTCGGCTGGCTTTAAACCTGCTGCCGCAATATTTTTTTGAAGAAGTTTATTGGCAATGCCGGTTGCATTGTCGGAAACCTGGGCGTAAGTGCAAAAAGTAACGTTGATCAATAAGGAAAAGAGGAGAAGTTTTTTCATGATAATTGTTTTTAGATTTAGATTAGCAGAAAAATGAGGGTGTATCCGCGGAAATGGAGAGAAATTAAATTTAACATTTTGTTTTAATATTTCTATTTTGTTTTTCCGGTATTTTAACATATGATACCGCTGTGATTTCATTGTTGAATAATTAATTTCATTTCCAGCTAATAGATGTTAATTTAGCCGTTCAAAAAAAACATTATGAAAAAAATATTTTTAATTATTGCCGTCGCTGTGTGCAATTTGACCTTTGCTCAAACGCTTGTTACACCTCAGCCGAGCACTACTCAAACCATTAAACAAAATTTTGGGCTCTCCTCTATTGAACTGTCTTACTCAAGACCCAGTGTAAAGGAACGTAAAGTGATAGGTGAACTGGTTCCATTTGGTAAAGTATGGCGCACCGGTGCTAACCAGGCCACTACGCTCACCTTCGGTGATGATGTTACGATTGGAGATAAAAAAGTTCCCGCCGGAAAATATGGTCTTTTGTCGATCCCGGGCCAGAATGACTGGACGCTGATCATTACCAAACAACTTGATGTAACGTCACCTGCCGCCTACAAGGAAGAAAGCGATGTGGTGCGGATCAGTGTAAAGCCTACAGCATTAAAGGAAAAAGTTGAGACTTTTACCATGCAGTTCGCTAACATAAAAGCCAATACCTGCGACCTTAACATCCAATGGGAAAATACCAATATTACACTTCCAATTACAACAGATGTGGAAAGTAAAGTAATGGGCCAGATCGATAATATAATGACTAAAGATAACAAGCCCTATTATGAAGCCGCTATGTATTATATGAACAATGGCAAAGACATGAATAAGGCGTTGGACTGGTTCAATAAAGCAGCTGATCAAAATCCTACGGCATTCTGGATATTTCATCAAAAAGCGAATTGCCTGGCCAAATTAGGTAAGAAGCAGGATGCGATTGCAGCTGCATCAAAATCACTGGAACTGGCTACTGCAGCCAAAAATTCAGATTATGTAAAATTGAATGAGGATCTGATAAAAGCATTAAAATAAGATAGATTTTTTTTTGATAGCCGGCAACTCTTATGGGAGTTGCCGGCTATTGATTTTATATTGATAATTTTTTTAAGTGTTTGTGGGTGTTTCAATGGATATCTGAAATAAACTCACGACTTCCTTCGAGTCACGCAAAGACGCTTCACAAGATTCACGCAAAGTCGCAAAGACACGAAGGAATACTTGCGTTGCTACGATGTCTTGGTCATTATTTACCCCTCGTTTTACCAAAATATCCCTTTGCGCCTCCGGGTGAAAGGCAAGGTCAAATACCTTTCGCTGACAGTTGCTTTCCAAAGACAACTCTTTGTAATTTAATATTGACGGCGCTTTACTGCGGCAGGGTTTAGCAGCGTGCTTTTTTAGCGTGGAGGGCTAAAAGGTGAAAAAGCCTACAATATAAACATCTGCTTAGATCATCAATAAACCTGCTCATCAAAAGGCATCTCCTCAACCGGAGCCTTCCTGTTGATTAAAAATTTATTTCTCCACGCTACTACGGCGGCTACCAGGGCTAATAGGATCAATAGGGACAAGCCTTTGGAAAGATTCGCCTTTTCTGAGATAAACCCGATCAGCGATGGGCCTGTTAGAAAACCGATCAGGCCGCCTGTGGTAACCATGGCGAAGCCTTCAACTGTGCTTACACCTGGTATGTTGGCTGAAGCACTAAAAAGGACCGGCACTATACAGGAGCATCCAAATCCAACTAAAATATAACCTGCAATAGCAAACATAACCGCCGGCGCAAACACTACGATCAGGAAACCCGTTGCGGCCAATATTGAGCCGGCGATCACTATTTTCTTACTCCCGATCCTGGCGATCAGGCTATCGCCATTTAGCCTTCCGATAGTCATAGCAATGGAAAAACCTGCATAACCAAGGCTGACTAACTCCTTGGGCGAATGTAATATCTCTTTCAGGTAGATCGCACTCCAGTCTGCCACACAGCCTTCCGCCATAAAAGTAACCATGCATATAAATGATATCCCCAAGATGGTTGCCGATGGTAATTTTATGCCTGAACGCGAATGAATAATATCGCGGTTAGCCAATAAGTATTTCCTGATGAGCGTGATGACGCTGATAATAATTGAAGCGACTATAACTATTTGCCACCCCGAGGGAACATGAATTGAAAACAACACCGCTGCCAGGCCCGCACTTACCGCACCACCCAGGCTATACATACCATGGCAGGTACTCATTAAAAGCCGTCCGTATTTTTTCTCCAATAAATTGACCGTAGCATTGGAAGATACCCCATTCAAAAAACTTATAACGCCGAAACAATATAAGCAAATCCAGAACATGGCCCGGTTCACAGAATTGATCTGCATCATCATGATAAAGCACAAAAGGGTATAGCCGAAAACCATCCATTTTCCAACTGCTACCTTGCTAAAAACCCGGGTTGAAAGCAGCATGCCGGTGATTGCGCCCAAAGGCGAAAGAAGTAACGACAAACCAAGACTTCCATCTGTAAAATCAAGCCGGTGCTTGATCCCTGGTATGGAGGCAACCCAGGTTCCAAATAAAAGGCTCGAGGTGCAAAACAAAAAACTTACCGCCAGGGCAGGTTTGATCTTAATAAAAGCAGATATATTTTTTAGCATCGGAAAACGCAAACTTACAACAGTCCGTACAGAAATGGGCCTTTTTAAATTATTCCACCAGTTGAATATTCGTAAAAACGCTTTAACTATAATGCTTTGCGCTGAAAAGAAAAATTAGACTACCAGCATACCCTTTTTATTTAATTTAGCGTTGCAACCCTTTTAAAAAGATCCTTGTCATGGATGTAAACAGTTTCATAATCTTATAAATATATACGATGAAAGTTTCAAAAACACTTATCCAGGCAATGTTGGTTGCGGTTACTGCAGGACTGATCAGCTCATGTGAAAAACCGGGCGTTGATGCAGGAAAAAAAGTACCGACAGAGAAATCCAAAACAACCAGCTACCCGGATAATTGCCCGGCATGCGGAATGGGATAAAGCATTCCTTTGCGGATCATTTAATAATTATTCATGGGAAAAATATTTTCCTCCATATCCTGCAACCTCGATGAAAATATATTGTCGGCCGCCATCCCGTTATTTGAAAGCGAGCAAGTAGAAGCGATTGAATGGTCCTTCGACACCCTTTTCAAAGTCAGGAACATTCCCGGCTGGTTCGTTGAATTGCTAACCGCTTTTGGCAATGAAAACAGGTTGATCGGCCACGGTGTATATTTTTCTTTGTTTTCAGGAAGCTGGTCGAAGGACCAGCAGGATTGGCTGGGACATCTTAAAAAAGTATCCGCTGAATTTCGCTTTGACCAAATTTCGGAGCATTTCGGATTTATGACGGGTGAAAATTTTCACTACGGCGCGCCGCTTCCTATTCCCTTTACTTTTACAACGCTATCAATCGGGCGCGACAGGTTACAAAGGATCTACCAGGCCTGTCAATGCCCTGTCGGGTTGGAGAATCTTGCATTTTCCTATTCATTGGACGAAGTAAAAAAGCATGGTGAATTTTTGGACCAGCTGGTAGCGCCGGTGAATGGCTTTATCATTCTGGACCTGCACAATATATACTGCCAGGTACACAATTTCAACATTGATTTTAACGAACTTATCCGTCTTTACCCGCTCCACCGTGTGCGGGAAATTCATGTTTCAGGCGGTAGTTGGGAAGATTCCCAAATTATTCCCGGCAAAAGAATAAGAAGGGATACGCATGATGATTCTGTTCCGGAAGAAGTGTTTCATTTATTGAGGCAAACCATTCCTATGTGCCCACACTTAAAATATGTAGTGCTGGAACAATTGAGCAATGGACTTAATACCAGCAATAGCAGAAATTTATTTCAACAGGATTTCAAAAAAATGGGTTCGATCGTCAAGGATTACGACGGCCAGCAAAGCATGCTGTCACAACATCGCTTTCATCCCGCAACGAACCCGGTAACAGGCCATCCAATGGCAGACAGGCTACTACAGGCCCAACAATCAATCTTATCAAATATTTTAGAAAGCGCTAACGGCTACGAGCACGCGCAACAATTGCTCCGAACATCTATCTTATCCAATACGGATTGGGAAATTGAAAAATGGGAACCATACATGTTGGAAACAGCCATCGCAATCGCACAAAAATGGAAGAATGGGTTTGATTGAGCTGGCAAAAAGATGATCATTTTTTATTTGCATTTTAGCTTCCGGGCATGTACATCGGCCAACTATTTAATTATTTTGCTGTTCTCTATTATAAGCTATTTTTTTAAAGCAACCCACACCAAACGCCACAACTATTATCTTTACCTCCTTCTAAAAGTTTTATCACCAACTCCAATATTTATATCATCATTGACCGGATATTGGGCTATTTACCTATATTAGATAAAGATTTGCGCAGTAAATAAACAATGCTACTTATGATTGACATGAATAAGGCCTACAAAATAAAAGCAAATGATTTTGTTTTTTATTTTGATAAAACTGATTTACAAAATACCGACCTCATACAAAAATCCGACACTGAATTCAATTGCATAAAAGAACACCATTCCGTTAATGCGGTGCTGGTGGAAGCCGATACGGACAATAAAAAGTTTAAGATCGCGATCGACGGCGATACATTTTCCATTGAAATTAAGGATGAACTGGACCAGATGCTTGAGATAATGGGCTTTGGTGTAAAGGTAAATAAACAGCTCACTAATATAAAAGCGCCGATGCCCGGATTGGTATTGGAAATAGCCGTGTCAGAAGGCCAGCAGGTAAATGCAGGAGATAAAATTCTAATACTGGAAGCCATGAAAATGGAAAACAGCATCATGATCCCAACCGGCGCAACAATAAAAAAAATACTGGTTTCAAAAGGACAGGCCGTTGACAGGGGCCAGGTATTGGTAGAACTTGAATAAACTCATCACCTGCACATCGTCATGAGTCCGATAGCTTAGTTTGTCTTTAATTGCCTTAAAAATCCATGCTGCCTGTATTAATTAGTGAGATAACTTTTAACAACAAATATGCAAAAAATATTAGTCGCCAACCGCGGTGAGATTGCCTTAAGAATCATGCGCACGATCCGTAAAATGGGGATCAGGTCCGTGGCAGTCTTTTCCGAACCCGATAGAAATTCACCACATGTATTGTTTGCGGATGAGGCTGTTTGCCTGGGTGCCGGCCCTTCAGCCCAATCATACCTGGATGGTGAAAAAATAATTGCCTTCGCAAAAGAATTGGGTGTAGATGGCATTCATCCGGGCTATGGCTTTCTCAGCGAGAATGCCGATTTTGCTCAATTGGTGGAAGAAGCAGGCATTAATTTTATTGGTCCGGGGCCCGCAGCCATGCGCATTATGGGCTCCAAGCTGGCGGCCAAAGAGTGCGTAAAGAAATACAATATCCCAATGGTACCCGGCACTGACCAGGCGATCGAAGATATCAGCCTGGCCAAGGCGATCGCTAAAAAAACAGGCTACCCGATATTGATCAAGGCTTCAGCCGGTGGCGGTGGAAAAGGTATGCGTGTAGTGGAAAAGGAAGAGGATCTTGAAGAGCAAATGCAAAGAGCCACCAGTGAAGCTAAATCATCTTTTGGCGACGGCGCTGTATTTATCGAAAAATATGTGACCGCCCCCAGGCACATCGAAATTCAGGTGCTGGCAGATAAGCACGGAAACGTCGTGCACTTGTTCGAACGGGAATGCAGTATCCAGCGCAGGCATCAGAAGGTAGTGGAAGAATCTCCCTCCTCAGTACTAACGCCTGAACTTCGAAAAACAATGGGTGCAGCTGCGGTAATGGTAGCAAAATCCTGTGATTATACCAGTACCGGCACGGTCGAATTTTTAATTGATGACCAGCTGAATTTCTATTTTCTTGAAATGAATACCAGGTTGCAGGTAGAGCACCCCGTTACTGAAATGATAACCGGGAAGGACCTGGTAGAAGAACAGATCAGGATCGCAAGAGGGGAAGTTTTGAGTTTTACGCAGGATGAGCTGCAAATTGACGGACACTCCGTTGAGCTCAGGGTTTATGCAGAAGATCCACTGAATGACTTTCTACCTTCTATCGGGACGCTTACCACCTATACAAAACCAGGTGGTGATGGTGTTCGTGTAGATGATGGTTATGAACAGGGTATGTCCATTCCTATTTACTATGATCCCATGATCGCCAAATTGGTAACTCATGGGAAAGACCGGATGGATGCGATACAAAAAATGAAGACCGCTATAAAAGATTATATCATTGAAGGTGTATCCACCACATTGCCATTTGGAAAATTCGTTTTTGAACATGAAGCATTTCTATCCGGTAAATTTGATACCCATTTTGTGAAAGACCATTATACCCCGGCAAAACTAACAGGTAAACAAAAAAGCAATGCGGAACTGGCTGCTATCATCGCCCTGAAATATTGGTTGAATGCACAAAAGAAATTGAAGGCCCTTAACCCTGTAACATCCAACTGGAAAAAAAGACAGTTGTAAAAAAAAGCAACATGAAATCAAAAATAGATTTACTGAATCAAAAATTAGCGGAAGGGAAATCTGGTGGTGGGAAGGACAGGATCGACACGCAGCATAAAAAAGGCAAACTAACAGCACGGGAGCGTATCAGCTTATTAATGGACCCGGGCTCTTTTGAGGAAATAGGCGCATTGGTCATACACCGTACCATCGATTTTGGAATGGGCGAGCAACAATTTTATGGAGATGGCGTAGTTACCGGTTATGGCACGATCAATGGTCGGCTGGTGTATGTATTTGCACAGGATTTTACAGTTTTCGGCGGTGCGCTATCAGAAACACATGCGGAAAAAATTTGTAAGGTAATGGACCTCGCCATGAAGACGGGAGCCCCAATGATCGGGCTGAATGATTCTGGCGGTGCGCGGATACAGGAAGGGGTCAGGTCGCTTGGTGGCTATGCAGATATTTTTTACAGGAACGTACGATCATCCGGGGTTATCCCACAGATATCCGCTATTATGGGGCCATGCGCGGGTGGCGCTGTTTACTCGCCCGCCATTACCGATTTTACACTGATGGTGGAGCACACGAGTTATATGTTTGTAACAGGACCCAATGTTGTAAAAACAGTCACCAATGAAGAAGTCAGCTCAGAAGAATTAGGAGGCGCCTCAACCCATTCTACCAAATCGGGTGTTACACATTTAACATCCGCTAACGATGTGGAATGCATTGCGCAGGTAAAACAATTACTAAGTTACCTGCCCCAAAATTGTGAAGATACTACCCCGGTATTTCCTTTTACTTTAGGAGACGAAACCCGGGAAGAGCTACAGGACATTATCCCCGCAAGTGCTAACCAGCCCTACGATATGCGGGCGGTGATCACGGGCATTTGTGATGAAGCGAGTTTCTTCGAGATCCATAAAGACTATGCGGAAAATATCGTTGTTGGGTTTGCAAGGCTCGCCGGCAGAAGTATTGGTATTGTCGCCAATCAACCGATCAGACTGGCTGGCGTGCTGGATATAAAAAGTTCGAGAAAGGCCGCACGCTTTACACGTTTTTGCGATTGTTTTAATATCCCTTTGCTCGTACTGGTAGACGTGCCTGGATTTTTACCTGGCACCGACCAGGAATGGCACGGCATTATTACCAACGGAGCAAAACTGCTGTATGCCCTGAGCGAAGCCACTGTACCGCGTGTAACAGTCATTATAAGAAAAGCCTATGGTGGCGCCTATGATGTAATGAATTCAAAACATATTGGAGCGGATATGAACTTTGCCTGGCCCAGTGCGGAAATTGCCGTCATGGGTGCACGTGGCGCCAGCGAAATTATTTTCAAAAAAGAAATTTCGGAAGCTGCTGACCCGGTAAAAAAATTGGCGGAGAAAGAAATGGAATATGCGGAGAAATTTGCTACTCCCTACCTGGCTGCAGAGAGAGGTTTTATTGATGAAGTGATTGAGCCGAAAGAGACAAGAAAAAAATTGATCAAAGCTTTCGCCATGCTTGAAAATAAGGTGGCCGTACAACCAAAAAGAAAGCATGGGAATATTCCTTTGTAAAACCTCAGGGGTGGGATAGCGGTAGCAGAGCCTGCATGTTTTTAAATTGTATCGGTACTAAATTTCTATGTGATAAAAAATCAGTACGCATTTTCATCTCCTTTAAAAAAACTTACATAGAAGGTTAAAACGATGATGCGGATATCTAACCATATACTCCAGTTTTCAAGATACCAGATATCATACTCGATCCTTTTGCGCAATTGCTCCTCTTCCTTTATCTCACCACGAAACCCGCTAACCTGCGCCCATCCTGTAACACCGGGTTTTACAAAATGCCGTATCATATACTCGTCAAATATTCTTGAAAAATCCTCCGTATGTTTTAGCATGTGCGGTCGCGGCCCTACCACTGACATATTGCCTAACAGCACATTAAAAAATTGCGGTAATTCGTCAAGACTTGTCTTTCTGAGAAATTTTCCAAATTTTGTAAAGCGGTCATCGTCTTTAGTAACCTGTTTCAGATCAGAATCCTTATTCACTTTTAATGTCCTGAATTTAAAGCACCAGAATTCCTGGTTATCTTTTCCCGATCTCAACTGAACAAAAAATACTGGCCCTCTTGAATTTAGTTTTACAAGTATAGCCAATAAAGGCACCAGCCAGGATAATAAAAATATGATTATAAAAAGACTGAATATAATATCAAATAAACGTTTTTTGGAACTTGCCACTATGTCCTCAAGCGGCTCGGATCTAAAGGATAAAATAGGAATACTTTCTACAATATCAACATGGATATTGCGATTGACAAACATCCGGAAATCAGGTACAAATTTGAACCGTATCATATTCTTTTCTGCCGTTTGCGCTAATTCATACACGTACGAATGCTTCTCCGGGGAAATGGTAGAATATATTTCTTTTACTTTATGCTTTATCGCGTAAGAAACACATTCATCGCGATTACCCAATATTGGGAACACCGATAATTCATCCATGTTGGTGTAATCTTCAAAATATCCTTCAACTGAAATAGATTTGTTGTTGTTAGAGAAATAATCTACCAGTTGCTTTGACAATTCGTTGTAACCCAATAGCACGATCTTCTTATTAAATCCCTCCCGCTTTCCAAAAAATGCTATGCCCCACACAAAGAGTACCCGGCTTAGCAACAGCGCCAATCCTATCCCAATTATATTAAGGGACACAAATAGCCGGCTGTACATAAAAGTAGAAAAGAATAAAAACAATAATAAAGAAGTTATAAAAAGTATAAACGCCTGTGCAGTGCGTTTGGCAAACTTGTCAAAATTGACCTGGTCATCAACATACAGGCCGGTGAAGTAAGCAGAGCCCATCCAGGCAAGGTTGCTTACAAGAAAAAGCAAGGTGTACTCCCGCGAATTACTTTCATGTACACGATTTAAATTCAGCAACAGTGCCAGGTGAATAATTGTCACAGACAGGAAGTCTACCAATGCAAAGAAAAATCTAAAAAGGTTGGTGTATGAAATATTCATTTTCGTAGAGTTTAGAGGGTGAAAATCATAAATACGAATTCTGATCCTGTTATGAGCGTTTACCTTTTACTTTTACAACAGCCTTGTTAAGTGCTCGTGAAAAGCCGGCTTATTTTACAATAAACAAATTATTTTAAGCAATTTTGATGTACACCTTTACAACCGCGAATATATCCCGGCATCATCAATTGTTACCCATACCCGGTGAATGTTAATATTTTTTTATCTTTAGAAGGGCTTTAAAAACACATGGTAATTATTTTAAATTAATATTTTTTTTTAAAATGATTGTTGTAAAACGCCATTGAGTACTTAGGTGGACTTAGGACAAATTATAATAAAATCGCCTTTTTAGTCGTTATTATCATTATGCTAAACTTTAAAACAAGATTGAAGAGTTTACTTATATTATTGTTTATAAGTTTGAACTGTTATTCCAGTGTTGTAACATTGAAATCATTTGGCGCTAAAGGAGATGGTTTAACAGATGATATTATTTCGATAACAAAGGCCACCCAGATACTGAAAGACGGAGATACACTGATTTTTGATGCGAATAAAAACTACCTCGTCGGAGGAAAAATTGTGATAAGTGTAAGCTGCACAATTTTAGGGAACTATGCCACGATTACGCCAACGGATAGTTTCATGCGCGCGGGAGGGATATTTTTATCCGTGGGAAAAGGGCTGTCAAATACAGCGGTATCAGGGTTAACGGCTGTTAAAGGCGCCAATACAATAACGTTGCCTTCAACTATAAAAAATGTAAAACCCGGCGACCTGATTCAATTCTTAAGCCCGGATTTGTTATATTCTTTCAGGGCCGACCTGGCGTCTTTCAATTACTCGAAAGGGCAATATGCTATTGTGAAAAATGTTGCAGGTGACAATATAACGATCTCCACCCCTTTCTTTGACAGTTTTAATGTAAACACGGTAGCTGTCTTTAAAAACTGTGATTCAACAAGAATTTACAACCTCACTTTTAATCTAAGTAAACAGCCTGACACAAAAAATCCATTTATTGCCCTGGCGATAAGGGGTACAAATTCAACAGTTGAAAAATGTTCGTTCAAAGGTAATGAGTATGCATTTTGTGCCATACAGGTTGACGGAGAAAATTCAACGATTAAATATTGCACCATCAAAGATTTTTTTAATGTCCAGGGATATTCAGGAGGCAGGCTGGGGTATGGAATAAATGCAGCTTGTAATAATATCACCATTGCAAAAAATACTATTTCAAATTGTAAACATGGTTTTACAACTGCTGCGAGAAAATTTGTAGTGTCGAATATTAAAGTTTTACAAAATACATTCACTGAGGATACGTTAAAGCCGATTTTTAAATTCGGTTCTGTTAACGCGCAGACAGATTATGCCGGCACGATCGATATCCATGCAGGGGTATCCGATGTTGTCCTGATCTCTGAAAACATAATTCACGCGCAGGGCAGGGCTTTTTTTGTTAGAAATGGAAAGGCCTTTATCCTGAGCAATGAAATATACCAGCACGGAAACCCGGTAGGCCTGATAGGTGTGGAAGAGCGACCCGTGGAAACTCTATTAATTCAAAAAAATAATTTGAACCTTTCTGACAGCGGCTCGTACTTAATTGGGAAATATTTATCTTTGGCGGATGATGCGTTGTATATGAAAAATACCATAATCAGGCAAAATACCTGCTCAAACGGATGGTTATTCTACAATTCAAGTTGCAAATTTGACATAGATGGCTTGCTTATCGAAAAAAATATCATGAAAAATTCCAAAGTTATTTACCTGCTTAAATCGGATTCTTCGGTAATATTTAATAATATTGAAACGCAAACCAACACAATTAATTAAAAATTGGCTATAAAAGTAGCCAATAACAGGGCTGCGAATTGCAGTATTGTATAACAGCAGCAATAATAAAAGCTTGAATTAAATTTAAAAACTACCAGATTTATTAAAATACAATTGACACTTTTTATGACTCTTTACGCACAAAACTTTAAAATAAATTTAAATACAAATAAAAACTTAATGATGGTTGCCCCAAAATTTTCAATTTTCGCAAGGGTAAAAATATTTTTTTACAGCGCCTTAATTCTTATCATCGGCTTGATCTCTTCATTTTTTTTTTCGTTAAGAAGAAAATCAAGTCAGCCTTCAGGCCAAAAAATAGTTAGAAAAAGGACAAATAAATTAGTGCCGGACTTATTCTAAGCATTTTATTCCGGTTACGGAATTTACCTGTCTATTGAGCGGAATGTTGATTACCCAGGTTTAAACTACTTTCAGAAAGATTTAATTTGGGATGCATCCAAACCATTTTGAAGTGGTTAATATATTTATCAATAATGATCGACCACAAATAGCTGTTGCCTACTTTACTGAGATTGCTTCGAACTTTATTCGCATTGCTAACCTCACTTTTATCTACGGTTGAAACAACCTCTCTGACCTCTTCCTCATTTGTAAAAAAATACGCATCGGAGTCTAAGATCGCTTCATTAAAAATATTTTTGTGGGCACAGATCAAAGCGCCCGATGACATGGCTTCCAGTAGCGATGGATTGGTACCGCCCACCGTATGACCATGAAAATAAATCTTCGAATGAAAACGCAGGTTATTAAGTTTATTAATATCATAAATGGCTCCCAGGAACCGGATATTTTCAAAGGATGCAAATTTCTCTTTTAGGTACTCCCCATATTTTGTTTCGTTTTTTCCTATAACCAAAAAGGGGATTTTGTTGGTGGATTTAGAAACGCCATTTAAAATAACTTCAATGCTGTTCTCTGGTTCCAGTCTTGCGATTAAAAGATTATAATCATATGCGGCAAGTTTATATTCCTCCAATACCTCTTGTGACGGATCGTTAAAAACATGCGCCCCATACGGTATGTAAGTTGAACTGACCTCATAGGCGTTCTTTAAATATTCCTGCATACCTATAGAATCTGAAATCAAATGGTGGCTATGCTTCACCGCCAAAACTTCCGCATACTTTAAAAACTGTTTCACATTGTTTGAATACTTGCTTCTTTTCCATTCCATCCCATCCATATTTGTAATGATGATCGAATGCCGGCGGGGTAATAACCAATACCATACTGAGCTGCTTGTATAGCCCAGTTGCAGTATAATATCGAATTTTCTTTTCCTGCAGTCAAGTATACAGTTAAAGTCGTACACAAACTGCCCGATCGTACCCAGCTTGTTTTCGGGATCATAACAATGTACAATCTTAACTCCGTTCCACTCGGATTGCTGATACGGATGGGTGTGCGAATTGTAAACGGTCACATCAAAACCTGCTTCAACAAGTCCCAATGACAGGTATTCCGCAAACTGCTCGAACCCTCCATAATAATTTGGGATCCCTCTAGTCCCAAGAATAGCTACTTTCATAGAATGTTAGTTTAATAGGTTAGAAAATAAATAATGATGGATTTATGATATCCTGTTTAGATATCCGGGCATTGCGAGGATTGAAAGGAAAAAATGTCGCGTTTCAAAGCGACTTTAAATTGAAGTGTACTAAACAGAAATAAAGATTAAAGTCTTTAACGGCGTAAAATGGGTTGAACTTAAAGAGCCGGCGAGTTGATAAAGTTCAGGTTGCCTGGAATACTTTATCAAGATTGCTATACATCCTGTCGACCGAAAATTTTTCATTGAATATCTTTAACGAATTTTCGCCGTGTTTATCCAACAGATCGCGGTTGTAGTAATATTTACGAATGCTGGTAATAAATTCAGGAATACTGTTTGGAGTAAATAAATAACCGCTGTATCCGTTTGAAACGATTTCCGGCAGGCCTCCATGATTAGCCGCTATTACAGGCTTCTTCAGGTTCATCGCCTCGATCGCCGTTCGGCCAAAGGGCTCGGGCTTAACAGATGGGATTATAATTATATCTGCCTGTTCATATTCAAGCCGGGTATCGGATATAAAATCTACAAATTCTATCCTGTCAATTATATTGAGGGACCGGGCTTTTTCTTTCAACTCATCCAGTAATACTTCATTGCCTTCAAAAGGACTTCCAACTATTTTCAATTTTATCTTTTCGTCAGGGTTTAAGTAAGACAGTGCTTCAATTGCAAAATCCTGGCCTTTCCAATTGTTGATCCTGCCAATCAACAGCAACTTCAATTCATCATCGCCCGTATATATTTTTTCAATATAAGGAACCGTGAGAAAGCCTTCGAAGGCATTGTGGATGACATAACTTTTCCTAAATGAATTGAATGATTTTTTAGTAGAAGCAGAGTTGAATATCACACTAAAATTTCCCCTGGAAATTAAGACAGACAAAAACTTATTCAGGGGAAAAGCCGGTATTTCCCGGATGTGCAAAATCTTTTTCTTTTTAATAAAGGGCGCCAGCAAATACATTTCCAGGATCACGGAAGTATTTACATAAATGATATCATAACTATTGTAAAACTTGTATTTTTTTCTCAATGAAAACAATGGAAATATGATCTTTCCCCATCGGAATGTCTTGATGTAAGTTTTGTTGATCAGCGACAATTTGACGAAAACTATTTCGATGTCCAGTTTTTCTAATTCCGCTACCAGTGCGCCCTGTGCACGCAAGACCACGGTTATCTTACTGAATTTCCCGGATTGCTTTAAATACTTGACAACCTGCAGGAAGCTCCTGTCTGAACCATATAATTCATAACCCTGGTGTATACAAACTATTTTCATGATGGGGATATTAAAGGATTATAAAATCGGCGGATTTGCACCGGACTAGAGATGTAGAAAATTGAAGCCAATGCCAGAAAATGGCCGGATCAAAACATAAACAACGCGACTGATCTTATTCAATGTTAATTATAGCAGGCTATAATTACTGATAGCGCCTGATTCTTTTTTGGATAGGAACTCCCGGAAAAACAAAGAGGCATCTTTGCTCCATTCTTCTAAAATTATTGATATTTTTTGCCAGTCGATTTCTTTAGCCAACAGGCTATCAATTGAGCTCTTTTTAAACTCATACATAATATGATCTTTTAAACCAACTTTCTCCAGTAAGCTGGTAATTCTTTCATTCATGTCGGCGGCCTTCCCCCCGTTTGGAAGCACGATAAATTTTTTGTGAAAGATGATACAAAAGACCATGCCGTGAAAAGAATTAGTTATAACAAAATCGGCTTCCGAAATACTTTTTACCCACTCTTCAATGCTGGGGAAACTATCACCTGATTGGCTCCCATTAGCGGTAGCATGACTTACATTTTTACCAGGAAGACTACCTGCATAATCAATTATTTTTTGCTTGTCTTTTATGTAACCTGTACCCACTACATAAACAAATATTTTATTTTGAGCAGAGCTATTAACATCAATAGACAATGAACTCGTCCAATCATATCTATTAAATAACAGTGTTGGATCCGGCACCCATACGGCCTTGTTATAGCCCATTTCATTGCAAATATCGACGCCGCTTTCTTCTCTTACACTTATCCCGTTAAAGCGCTTTATATTATTTTTAAATAGCAGGCGGGTCTTTTTATCTAAATTTTTCATACCGAAACTTGCGGCGTACGAAAGCCTGATCGTTTTATTATCTCCAAAGCCTAAAAGAAATGCTTCACACGAAACTTTAAAAGTATTGTTCCATACCTGGTCGCTACCACTGATGTAAACATCAGCCACAGGTGGATCCTGCACCAGGTCTTTTAAAGAAAAATAAGATTGCCTGCTATAATTAAGGTGCTTTTTTTTGAACTGATCAAATCCACGTGAAGGCATGCCGGATTTTTTCACCTTCTTTTTTGATGTTATTCTTCGGGCGATAAAATCTTTCAAATTGAAATCAGTTAATCTTTCAATAAATGTTTTGACAGGAATTACGCGGTGATATTTTATAATAAATACATCATGCCCTTTGTTCTCTAAATAGTTTTTCAAAGCAAAAGCCTGCAAGATTTGTCCATAATTATCCTGGCTCTCCCAAAATGTCATTATACCAATTTTCATAAGTAGAATTTAATAGTGTTAACTAATATGGTTTGCTAATTCTAAAGCGCTGGTTCGCAATTTTATAACTTTTGCGGGCACACCTGCAATGATCGCATTTGGAGGCATACTTTTAGTTACAACTGCTCCGGCCGCAATGATACTGTTTGCTCCTATTTCGACACCTGCCAGTATAGTAACTTTGGCACCGATCCAACAATTCTCTCCAACTTTAATTGCCGCCCTGGTTGTGCCCTGGCTTTTAATTAATTTATTTAAATCACTATAATTGTGGTTCTCCGGGTGACAGCTAAAATACTGCCCGATTATACAATTATCACTTATCTCCAGGCCACCGGATCCACCCAGGCTTGCGAATTGACCGATGCCGACGTTATTGCCGATTTTAATATACCTGCCCAGGTTATTGAATGAAGTAGAAATTATAATTTGACTATAGGCGCCAATGCTCACGCCGTTACCAATCTTCAACTTTCCCTTGCCCAGTCCGCTGAGATAGGCGCCGTCATCTATCTTTGTCCACTTACCTATTTCAATATTGGCCATGTTAAAAAACCGAACTCTTCTTCCTAAAAATAAGATCGTAGGCTTTTTAAAATGTAAAATATATTTAACCGTTCCCCTCGTAAAACCGAGTATCTTATCTATTGCCAGGGAAATTAAAATCCGGCTATTGATGTGCTCATCAAATGCAAAGGAAGGGTTCCGATTTTGTATAATTTTTTGGAGGATGCGTTTCATTGGATTTTTAGCCTAAGTGCTGATCGATAAAACTTTTAAATTTCTCACCAATCGCGTTTGCTTTTAAAGAGTATTGCTTTTCCATTTCCTGTTGATTTTCTTTTAACGTGGAATATTCTCTATCTGAAAGAACACATGCTGTATTGATACATCTTTCCAGGTCTTTTGCATCGCCCTGTTTGAATAGAAATCCATTACGACCATCCGTTATAATTTCTCTAAACCCCAGCACGTCGCTTGCAATGATGGGGAGGTTATAATAATTAGCGATGTGGAAGGGGCCGCTTTGCGTTGTATCGCTATACGGCAACACCAGGAAATGGGCCTGCGTAAAATAGTCCGCAATCTCTGAGTTGTCTATAAAATTAATATTGCAGGTAAATTTTTTTTTGTTGATGATTTGGCTTTCGTATTGGGACCATGCCTGGCAATTGCCGGCAATTACAAAATGCGCGGAATCAATGGAATTGTTAGCTGCTTCTATAAAAAGATCCAACCTTTTGTAGTCCCTGATATAACCAAAGAATAAAAAGATGCGCTTATTATTTTTCGCTAATTGTATTCTTCCACCAGGCTTTCCAAAATCTTTTGAAGGCATATCTGTAAAAAACGCATTTTTTGACCCATGGTTTAAACAAAATTGCTCATACTGTGGTTCCGACTGGAAATGAAAAGCTTTAAACCATTTCAGGTAGATACGCTTAAAAAATCTTTCTAAAAAAGGCGTCCCGGAATGTGCCCGGTAATTATGAAAGGAGATGATCGTCTTTTTAGACATGGCAAAAATCAAAAAGTATAAATTAAAATACGGATCATCGCCAAAAACATAAAACAGAATGTCCCCTTTCTCATACGTTGATCTAACTCCTTTGTAGAACTTAAAAGCAGAGTAAGCGCTCAAAAAATTCTTTAGCCTATACTTTCGTTCATATTCATAGATACCTTCCACGTATGGAGACTCTTTTACTTTGAAATGCTTTTCATAGTAAACAGATGAAAAAATAAAGGCCCTGATCCTAAAGTATTTATTAATTTTTGGCAGCAGCGGCAAATCGGAATTCCACCAGGCATCATGAGTGATATAATTTATTTTCGGCATTTTTAAAGCTTTAAATTTTTCGATATCTGAAAGAGCAGGCATGTGATTTCTGAAAGGTGCAATTACCCAAGCTGTGGCAATTTAAAATTTCGATACTTAATTGTAAAAAATGAAAAGAATAACAGGTAGGGCAATATAGAGTCGGATAAAGGTGCCCATCCTGTTATCCCATATAGAAAAAATGCTACAATCAATCCCATATGTGTTAAAGAAAGGATCTCATTTCTATTATTAGCGACATCTTTTTTTGCACTGGATATGCTGCTAACAGCAAATATGAACCACAACAAAAGCCCTGCAAGGCCGGTTTCAACAAGGATCAGTAAATGAACATTGTGTATAGGCATTTGCCAAAAAAATTCATCATCGATGATCATCGAATTGAATAAAGAAAAGTTCTTTGAAAAATATTCGAGATGTGAATTTATGCCAACACCCATTAGCGGTGATGTCGGAAATATTTTGAGCGCCATGTTCCAATGTATCATGCGATTATCTAATTGCACATCAGAATCATTTTTCAAAAAAAGCGAACTAAGCGGAGAAAGAAAAACAATCCACCCGGAAATAACCGCGGCAGGAAGAACAAAATTAAAAATATTTTTCAAGGTAAAGAGAGGCTTATTTGCAGTTTTGTTGATAAAATACACAAATAACAGAACCAGCGTAAAAACAATATAGGACGTCCTGGAATAAGTAAGAAAGATCGTACAAATATTAAGCAATATCAGCGCGGCACTAAGTCTCTTATTATTATTATTTAAAAAACAAGCCTGGAAAAAAGCCGTGGCAATTATTGTGAACAAAGCAAGGTTACCCGGGTGCACAAAGAAGCCTAAAGCGCCGGGACGACCGCCGGTCCTGGTGGCAGTGCGTTCCCCCACCACATGAAAAATAGTTGTAACGGAAGTGATTCCCAAAACCGGCCAGCATATTGCCAAAAAAAACTGGCACACACACAATACCATAAATCCATCAAATATTCCCTTAATGAGTTCAACTTTATTAAATCCTTTAAGAAGAAATTTGAAAAAAAGAATATGCGAAAAAAAGAAAATGCAGAATATACCCACAAAATAATTAGATACGGTGAGTGGGTTAAATAAAGAGAAGGCAATTAATATTATAACAAAAATCATCCATAAATTACTTTTACCATAGTACAGATCTTTATTAAAAGTAAAAAAGGGCCAGGCAACAACCAACAATATTAACGGCAAATAAATATAGGCTTGTGTTCCAAAAGTGCCCGCCTGCGTTGAAAACACAGGGGTGAAAACCGGGATCGAATAATGAAGTGGAATAGACATTAAAAAAAAACTCACTAACAGGAACTTCGGACTTTTACCAGCCATCAATACTAAGATCAGCCTCGAAAGATAAACGGTAGCGAGAAGACCAAAAACTATAATCTTTATATTCATATGTTATATCCAGAGCGGTTTTTGTAATATAAACTTTAAATGATCTACCAGGAATTGACTTTTCCTCTTCCCTTGACAGCACTGGTAAATGGAAATTTAACGCTGCCCATTTTACTATAAAATATTTCCAGGAAAGCATTGGCCTTTTTACCGAGCATCTTTTTCAGGTAGTCAGCCAGGAATTTTTTGTTAAAGAAAATAAATGTGAGCAAAGAGAAAATGACATTACAGGCAAGTATTACGATGTTATCGCTAATGGTAATGAGTGAAGTAATAATCAAAATGATATTGATCGCTATCATCTTTTCGATTGGCAGTTTGATCCTGAAATACTCTCTTGTTTTGACTGCCCTTACACCAAACATGACCAGGTAGCCAAGTAAAATCGAAATGCTCGCTCCTATAAGACCAGCAAAAGGTATCAGCATCAAGCCGGAAATAACTGTAACGCCAGCCCCGTAAATGGTTGTGTATAATGCCTCCTTTGTTCTTTTTGAATTTAAATAGCCGGTGCCGTAAAAACTTGAAAGCGCCTGGAAACCTACAGCCAGGTAAAGAAATGGCAAGAGTTTCCAAACTTCATAATAAGATGATTGAACGATCAGTTTCAGCAATGGCTTTGTTGATGAAATCAAAAATATGATGGCGCAAAAAAGAAGGGAAAAGAATTTTTCAAATACAGAAGTGTAATATTCATCGCGGGTGTCTGAATTATATACCTGTATTGATTTCTCGATCCATGCCATTGTAAATATGCCCGATATCATAACGACAATGGTGGGCAATTTTAAAGCAATGGCAAATAAACCGTTAAGCGCAGTTCCATAAAAGTATAAAATAAAATAACGGTTTGATGCTGCTATTACCCACCAGCTCAAAGTATTTGGAATAAGCGGGATGGAATAATTGATCAGCTCCCTGCATAAACTTTTATCAAAATAACTTAGCTTAAAATATGTAAGAAGACTGGTTTTGTAGAAAATAAAAATTAATGATATAAGAATTGCTAAAATATTTGCTATTAAAAGGCCCTCAATTTTCCATTTTAAAATCCCGAGAAATAACGACGCCGTAATTAAAAAGGAAAAAGAATAAACTACTCCATTTAATGCGTAAACAGCGCTTTTGCCTATGCCGCGCGCAATCTGGGGAATCAGCAGGTAGCATGGCTGTAGTACCAGTAAAACGTAAATTAATATGCCATACCGGAGATCAACAAAATACCATACGATAAAATAAAAGAAAGAAAAAATTGCAAGGCTGATCAACATGATGATCACACTATTGCTCACAACCCGGTTAATATTGATTCGTTCTTTTTCATTGATGAGCCACCTTAGAACGGCATCATACACCTGCAAACTTACAATGGGCGCGATCAAAGTAATAGATGTGATTATCAGGTCAAAAAAACCAAGATCAGACATGCTCAGGTAAAAAGTGTACAAAAAAAACAACCCAAAGTTTACAATTTTAGAAGTCAGATTTCCTAAAATGTATAAGCTGGTTAATTTAGTTAAACTTGAATTTTTACTCATTCGGTTGTTATCTGTTTCGATTGAAATATTTACTATGAAAAATCGCCAGGATCATGATTATGCTACTATTATTTGTGAATGGGTACCGCAATTATAGTTGTTTCTCATATCCTTTTTCGTATACATATCCATATTTACGTTTATCGAATCTGCTACTTTTTAAACCGTTAAAAATAATTCCAACATTTTTCAATCCCATAATCGCATTACTTTCTTCAATTCTTTTTAAGATATTTTTAGGCGTGTAATTATAACGAATAACAAAAAGAGTAACATCGCAAAATTTAGAGAGTGTGTAAGCATCTGTCACAGGTATTACAGGAGCAGTGTTTATTATCACATAGTCGAATTCCTTTTCAAGGTATTGCAGCAATTCACCCAATTTAGTAGTCAACAAAAGCTCGGATGGATTGCTTGGCATTAAACCACAATCAATAAAAAACAAATTCTTGTGTGCTGTCGATTTAATAATATCCTCTGCCGCGAATTTTTCTGTTAAAAAGTTGCTGACTCCAACATCTTCATGGGTTTTAAACACCTCATTGAGTTTGGGCCTGCGAAGATCAAGTTCCACCAATACCACTTTTTTATTGGTAAGAGCAAGACTGATGGCCAGGTTGGCGGCAATAAAAGTTTTTCCTTCCCCTGTTATGGATGAAGTGATCAGCAGTTTTTTATGGGTCTTATCGATGCCAAGATAATCGAGCGAAGTACGCAGGTGGCGAAATTGCTCAGCCGCGATATGGCCATTGTTAGCAACAACTGTCTGCTTATTTTCTGTCTGCACGATTTCACCTACAATTGGCCAGGCTATTATTTTTTTAATTTCATTTTTGGAAAAAATATTTTTGTTTAAAATATTTATCACGTATAAAAATGCTACGCTAAAACCAAAGCCAAAAAATACCGCGATTAAATAGATCATTGATGGTTTTGGAATAACCGGGTCAATACCAGATTTTGCATCGTCTACTATCCTGCTATCCCCTACGGCGCTTGCGAAGGACAAAGCAGTCTCTTCTCTTTTTTGAAGCAGGAATGTGTAGATATTGTTTTTGATGACCTGCTGCCTGGTGATCTCCAGCAGCTCGCGCTCGTTTTGAGGTATCCTGCTCAACGCGGCAGAATAAGTATTACTTGTTTTACTCAGGTTATCCCTGCCGGCGACGAGGTTATTACGCTGATTCTTCAAACTCTCAAAAATACCAGGCTTCACTTTATTGATTTGATCCTGTACTGAAACAAGTAAAGGGTTTTGCAAAGCGGTAGTTTTCTTTAATCGTTCGTATTCGATCTCAAGATCGTGTAGCCGTTGCAGTGATTGGGTCAATACCGGATCATTTATTCCTAAGGTAGAAGGTACAATACCGCTATTGTTCTCATTGGATGACACATATTTTTCAACTTCCCCCATCATAGCCAGCTGCATATTTATCTGGCCAACTTTTTCATCATTGCTTTCAACACTTTGTAAGAAATTTCTGCCCTGTTCACTGATATCAACGATCCCTTTATTCGTTTTATATTTTTGTACGGCGCTCTCCACACTATCCAGTTCATGCACGATATATTTGAGTCGTTTTTCAACAAAGGTCAATGTATTGGCCGCTAAGCTATTCTTGTCCTGTACCCCAGCTTTTATATACGAGCGCACCACCCCATTTAAAATATCTTCGCCCCTTAATGGAACAGCATCTTTAAAGTTTAGGTCAATCGCCGTGGATTGCTTACTGCTGGCACTTACTGCAAGTCGCCCTGCCAGGTCTTCTACAATGCGTTTCGGATTAGTTAAAGAAAAAAATAAAGGCGCCTCTTCCAATGGTTTTTTATACGCAGGGTTAGGAATAAACCTCAACGTATCCCCGTTGAAAACAACCCATTCATTTTTACGCGCAGCAATAGTTGAAAACTTAATCGTTCCGGTGCTATCGATCGTAAAAGGAACCTCTGCAGTTTCATCTAAATACTCCGGATGCTTTATTTCAATTTTTACCGGGGACGCCTGGTAAGCTGAAATATTTCTCATCCGTCCCTTGTAAAAGGTGGCGGAATACAGTTGAAGATTATCTACCACCTGTTCCAATAAACTTCTCGAACGAAGTATTTCAATCTCATTCTCAACATTTTTTTTAGACCCAAACATATCAAGAGACTCCAAAATATTTACATCATTAGTGCCTTTTTTGTCATCTTTAACTAGTATCACCGATGATATCTCGTACAGCGGTATTGCATATTTCAGGTAACAATAAGCAACGGTCATACTTAATACAAATGAGGCAAGTATAACCGGCCAAAAGGGAAGAAATTTATATAGTGCATCAGTAAAATCGAAGTCACCTGTTACCTGGTTGTTCCCTTTTTTATCAGAGCCATAATTGATATGGTTATTATTATTATTTGAATATTCCATCATAATTTTTTATTTGATTTAAAATTCAAAGACTTAAAAGGAGAGATTGCTTACAATATGCCGCAAAATCATAAGTGACCCTGGCGCTCTGGAGTTTATTGAAGACAAATTTTACAGGCTTTATTTATCGAATAGTAACAATTTCATCCAGTGTTTTTCGGGCGGACATTGCCACCTTGAAATTATTTTTCAGGTGCCCTACAGCAATGAACATAATAGGAACATTATCTTCACTTATGTTCATGATATTGCAAAATAATTTGTTCTTTGCAGCAGTAAAACTATTGTTCAAACAACAGGTGCCCAAGCCTTTCGAATGCAACGCCAGCAACAATGACATGGCAAACATACCACCATCGATAAACGATTGGTTTCTCTCGTAATCGCCGAAAGAAGATAATTTTCCGGTAATAACCAGCAAAGCGCTTATCTGCTCTCTAAAACCTTTATTTCCGTTTTGAATGTCAAGTATCTTTGATTTAAATTCCTTATTGGAATGTTCGATCAGGTACACTTTCCACGCCTGCCTGTTACATGCGGACGGAGCATATTTCGCCAGGTCTATTGCAGCCAACAAATCAGCCGTATTAACAGGTTGCTCCGAAAAATCACGTATGCTAAAACGTGATTTAATAAATTTTCCAAAATCAAAATCCAGCGCTTCTGTAATTTCTGATTTCGAAATTTCCCTGGTCCCCCCAACGGAAACTGACTCCTGTTTGTAATGCAGTAACTTGCTTTTTATCCTTTCAGTTACCCCATTGCTTATATTATTGCGTTCGTTAAACCCCGAATATTCCTGAAGTCCGGCAAAGGCAATATCAAGCACAGGGTCGCCACCATACTTACTTTCGTGGACTTCAATGGCATTTAATAAACTCGCGATCCTAACTTCACCGAACCCAGGTCGTGGGTTACCTAATGCCATCCCTTTTTCTACAGCATGATATTCTTTTACGATAAAAGCCTGCAATGTTTCTTTCGTGTTTAGGCCAACTGATGAAGAATACCGCATGAACCTGGCATAGTCATAAAGGAAATCTTTCATGACATTTATTTTTGCTCTTTGTAGTTTATAGACCTTAACAAAGGAACCGGGTACAAACTTCCTTATCATATTATTCATTTGATAATTTTAGGGTGATGGATCAATAGCTTATAAAACCCTTGTAAGTATTATGGCAATAAAAGAAAGGCCGCTTAATACAACCGGCAATAGTTGCCTGGTATTACTTGCCGCAGAGATCCTGGCAGCATTTGGCTCTGCATAAACAATATCATTTGACTTAAGATAATAGTAAGGAGACGAGAATATCTCCGCAGAATTAAGATTGATATGCCTGACCACTTTAAAGTCATTTTCCTCTCTTATGAGCAGGACACTTTCTCTTCTTGCATAGATAGTAAGGTCACCGGCCAGGCCGAGCGCCTCTAAAATAGATATCTTTTCGCTTGGAACAGTCAGTACATTTGGGCGCGCAACTTCGCCCAACACGGTCACCCTAAAATTTAAAAACCTGATGTTTACGATCGGATCGACAAGCAATTGATTTTTTAAAAGCAATGCGGTAATGTTCTCCGTTAAATGTGTTTTTGTTAATCCTGCTGCTCTAATATTACCCAGTATTGGAAACTGAATATTACCGGTTTTGCTCACGAGGTATCCCGTAGTTTGGTTACTTGAACCCGACCCAATTGTTGTGGCACTGGTAATAGTCGGAGCATTCGGTGTGTTAAAAATAACCGTCGCTTCCGGATTGAGGCTACTAACGGAGATGCTTAGCAGATCATTGTTTTGAATAACTGATTCGAAGATAGTATCAGATAAATTTCTAAAAGCGGTGTCTTTTAAATTTTTAAAATAAACCACTTTTTGAGTACTCACGCATGAAGTTGTTGACATCAAAAAAACAACACTGCTGATCAGTACAAAAAAAAGATTTGTTTTAATTTTCATAAGAGGTTCATTTTTATTAGAGGTGTGCATTCGACTATAATCAAATTCATGGCGTTCCGAAATAATGATCTGAAACAGATGTGATTTTACTACATTTTATAGAGGTGTTTTTACTACGTGGTATTACATTTTCCACGGCTTCGCCGCTCTCAGTCACATGTTTAAAGTGCCGGTAAATTATAAAATAATATGCTTAAAGATATCCCTGTCGAAGGTTTATCCTTTTTTCATTTAGCAATTAAAATCATTATTGAAATGGAACGGGGAGGCATAGTGAGAACTGCGCCTGTATCAGATTTCAGGGCATTTAGACCACTTTATCTTTTTACAATTTAAGGCAAAATCTATTTATTGGTAGAGATCAGCTATACAATGTAAATACATAATAACCTTAGCGGTCATGCCATTTATATAGCAAACAAGAGATGGACAGGAATTTGATAAGTATGGGATAAAATCGACTACTCCTACTTGTTAGTTTGAGTAGTATTCAGAAATTCTTTAAGAGTTAATTAAAAGTACAAGTTTCATTTTATATTTATTTGTTCATTTTTGTTCATTTTACTATTCATCTCATCACAAGTCAATAAAAAAAATAATATCCCCAAATAATTAAAGCTCTAATTCAATCATTTTCAGCGCATTCAAAACCTGGTTTACCGGGGCCGGCAGACAAAAAATTAAAATAATACTGCGGCAAAATTTTATAATTCCTGTACAGTTATTGAAAGGCAAATTATTTTCAAGCGCTGTACCGTAGCTGTTATGAAATGTAGATTTTGAGAATTTTGTGCAGCCGTATAAAGCCTGTTTCTTTAATTAAATCATTCATTTGCAGATCGGAGCCCGGGTCTTTTTTATACAAGTGCTGGCTTAAAAAAATATAAAGGATGGTATTTATTTTTTTTGACAGAAAGTAAAATCGCGCAGGAAATAATTGTAAGTACAATTTTTCCGCTTCTTTATTTCTATCTGTCATGCAGCATACCAAAGCCTTGATAAGGTACATCGTTTGATAAAAACCCTGCTCCATCCTGGTATCCTTGTCCGGGTAATTATTAAATGCATAATCAATATAATACAATGCTTCTTCGGGGTGGCCAGATAATAATAGTGCGGGTGCAATGACATATTCAAAGTGAGGAAAAAGCCTGAAGTCATCATTCTTTTGCCGGATAGCATTGTGCGATTGCAGGATCCTGGTCAGTATTTTTTCTTTAGGCAACCCAAAAATTTCCGTGAAGAAAAGCTGGGTCGCAAAAAACCGGCCGTACAAATCCGGGCGACTAATCTTTGTAAGAGAATATTTAATTACTTCATCATAATGCTTTTTGACCCCCACGGTATTTTCCGAGAGCCAATCCTTTAAACATAAAACCGAGTGGCCAAATATCTGTGCCTCCGCATTTTTTTTCTCAACCAGGTAATACCGCAAACTATTTCCATAATAAGAATTTAATCCATCTACGTTAACAAATTGCTCATAATAAAAATCCTGGCCATTTTTTGTTTTAGAAACCGCTCTTTGAAACTTATCAATCAATTCCGGGTGGCGCTGGAGAAAATTTATTGTATTTTCTGTCACTCCAACAAAAGTTTTATCGCGGTAATTTTTAACAGTTGTTTCTTTAAACAACGAGACGAGATAATTTAGAATACTTTGGGAGTAGTAATCCTGGGTACTTTTTTTGAAGTTATTCTTTAGTTTTTTAAATTCATCAAAAGAGGCAAACCCACAATATTTAGAGAGAATATCTACGGTTGTATGAGAAGGAGAATTGGGCGATTTGACCAATCCGAAAAATCTTCTGAGTGTATTTGAATTTACGGTAAAAGAATTTTTGGAAAAGACCTCTTCACTCAAAAGCAGGCAGTCCCGGGCAGAATTAATTTTTTTTCCAAACGTTTCTTCTATTTCGTTTTTTAATAACAGGTAGGCAGAATCGGTTGATTTATCGATACTTTTCATGTTGGTAACTTTAGGTGACTGTTAAAAGTGTATACGAGTGATTGACAAGTTCCCATTGTCAGTCACTCATTTCCAGGTTTCGCATGACAGCAGAAAAAAAATGAACCAGGCCGTTAATTTAAAATATTGCGGGTCTTAAAATATACCTTGCGGGTAAATATTGGTTTCGTGTAAATATAATAAAAATAGAAAAAGCTGATCATTTGTTATTATAACGGACGCCGGATAAAGCAGATTTATAAGTTTTAAATCCGGCACCACACTATTTAAAACTCGATCTACAAGCGTGCCTGGCCGTCGGAAACAATTTAAATCAGGGCAAATTTATTGTACATCACCCAAAAAAATTATTACATTTATCCCGTTGAGATAACTATTCTTCCCGAAATTTACCGGCATCAAAAATGCGCTATTATACTATTCCCTCACCCCCGCTATTAAATAATTATATCCGCTGCTTTTGGGTATTGGAAGGAGATGGCCCTTATATCCACCGGTCAATGGCAGACGGATGTGCCGAAATGGTATTTCATTATAAATCGGTTTTTGATGAAATCTGCGCCAGCGATAAAATAGAAAGCTCATTCAATGCCGGACTTAGCGGCCCATCACGTGTTTTCAGGCGGTTTGTAACGGATAAAAATTTTGGCATTTTTGGCGTATATCTTTATCCTTATGCAGTTCCCCAACTTTTCGGAATTCCTGCTATTGAAGTGATTAACCAAATGCCAGACTTTTACACCTTGCTTGGCAATGAAGGGAAAATACTTGCTGAGAAGATTCTTGTAGCGAAAGATAATATGGACCGGGTGAAAATAATATCCGCATTCTTACAGGCGCAGCTTCACAAGCATGAGCAAAAAGACAACGGTATTCTTACGGTGATAAATAAAACTATTCATTCAGAAGGAACGACTGCAATAGAAACATTGGCCAGCAATCATTTCTTGTCCATCCGGCAGTTTGAAAGAAAGTTTAAAACTTTTTCAGGTTTTAGTCCCAAACTCTTTTCGCGGATCATTCGCTTCCAGGCATCTGTTAGCCATTATGGAAATAAGCGTTTATCCCTTACCGATATTGCCTACGATTGTGGTTATTACGATCAGTCGCATTTTATCCACGACTTCAAAGAATTTTCAGGATATCATCCCAGGCAATATTTCAACGGCAATAACGAGGGCACTTCATGGAAAGACGATAACATATAATACGATAGCAACTTAAATAAATGACAGAAGTAAATATGTCGCGTTTTTCCAATTTCATGATTTATACACCGCTTAATTTTACAGCATTAAATTATTAAAAATTAAACAGACCATGAAAATTCCTGAAGGCTATCTACCGGTAATGCCCTATCTCGTTGTGAACGATGCGCATAAATTCATCGCATTCGCAAAAGACATTTTTTCTGCCACCCTGCGGTATGAACATCCTCGTTCTGAGGGTGTGATCATGCATGCCGAACTACAGATACAACAGGCGGTTATCATGTTTTGCGATGCCACAGAAGCGTATAAGTCCAGTTCCGCAGGCATGTTTTTATACCTGGATAATGCCGATGAAATATTTGAAAAAGCTGTAGCCGGCGGATTTAAAATACTTGTTGGATTGGAAGACCGCAATTACGGACGCGGCTTTGGATTTGAAGACGAATGGAGCAACCAGTGGTGGGTCAACACACCATTGGCTTCATAAAAATCGGGCAGTAGTTGAAATGAAATACAGGCGGTTCAAAAAATGTTTTGGCATTAAACCCGCACTCCATTACTGGTAAATAATCCTGCCCATTTATTGATCAGGCCCATTTTGCTTTTACGGTATCGATAAAAATTTTCATTTCGTCCATCGTGCCAATGCTGGTCCGGTACCATTTACCCTCGTCCTCAAAAACGCGGACCGCACTTAAAGTACTGCTATTTATTGTTTTGGGGAAATCGCCGGTAAAGCCGGCAGTTTGGTAATAAACAAAATTGGTATGTGATTTTATTACCGGGATCTTCATGTCTGTTAGCGCCTGGGTAGTATATTTTTTGACTGCGTCATTCTTTGTCCTGCACTCTTTTACGAATGATGCATCATCCAGCGAAGCCATCGCACCGGCCAGTGATACAGCGCTTACACCGGCGTTTGCCCAGGGCTGGAAATTAGCGAGCTTTTTAATCGTGTCCGGGTGTGCCAGTGCAAAACCAGCCCTGGCGCCCGCCATGCCATAAATTTTTGAAAATGTTTTTGCTACCACTAAATTTTTATTGGAAGCAACCAATGCAGCCATACTTTGCTCATCGCTGTATTCCGTGTAAGCTTCATCAAGCAATACCATCGCTTTTTTTGAAGCGGTATCAATGCATTTTTTTAATTCGTCCGCAGGAATTATTTCACCGGTAGGGTTATTGGGATTGCAGATATAAAGCAGCCTTGTTTCATCGTCCATCGCTGCCAGCAAAGTGTCGGTATTTATTTTTTTATCTGCGGTCAGCGGTACTTTTTTAATTGTAAGTCCGAAAGTTTCCGCTACCTGCCACCATAGCCGGAAGGTTGGGTGCGGACTTACTGCATTGCCTTTATCCTTCGCGCAAAACGCTGACACGTTTGCCAGTATCTCTGAAGAACCGGATCCCATCAAAACATGATTTTCATCCAGGCCGTATAACTGGCCGATCTTTTTGCGGAGCGCATCCGTAACAAGCCATGGATAACGGTTACTTGCATTGATAGCATCTGCCATGGCTTTTCGCGCCATCGGGGAAGGCCCGTACGGATTTTCATTGGAACTAATCTTTACAAAAGGAAGTATGTCAGTTGTTTCTTCAAGTGCTAAGATTTGTTTTTCGCGGCTGCGGAGCGTGGTAGTAAGGCCTAGTCCGGCAAGGAGTAAGGTACTTTGCTTAAGCCAATCACGACGGTGCAATTTTTCCATAGTCAGTAGTTTGCTCTAAATTAAGTTTTTATCATGACAGTAAAAAGTACTGTGAAATAATTCCTTCTACCGATGTTTTTATCATAGGAAGGCAACAAGCAGGATATTTTACCGGTGTTTTTTGCACCCAAAGCCATGTATTTCATTTCATGACATGCACAAACAACCAGGTTGAAAAATATTGATTAGTGAGATACCGTCTTATGTTTACCAGATTTTCGGAAAGCTTATCCTTCACCCATACCTCTTATTACATCAGCAATATTGATACCACTTACCAAGGCGGCTTCCACGGTTCCAGGGTGATCACCGGTGTACAAAGCTTCGCCTGCAAAAAATATAGTTTCCTCCAATGGAGTATTGATGAGTGCTCTCGCTTTTTCAGAAAGAAGCGTTCCATAACTGTATGCGCCCATTGCATATTCTTCCTTCTGCCAATTAAATATCTTCGTCCACTCTACTTCGTTCTTTAATTCAACCTCGGGAATATCACAGATGGCAGCCAATGATGAAAGTGCTTTTTCTGTTATCGCTTCAGCGGGTTCGTTTGACATGGC
>JBDSLD010000417.1:0-9292 GCA_039916545.1 Ferruginibacter sp. | reverse complement strand
TATGTATTATCTCCTCATCGAGTTTATATTCCGCGCCCGCTTTTCCGGCCATTACCACGTTGCGGGGATTCCAGCTAATTTTATAATGCCAGGGGTTGTCGTCACTTTCCGGGGCCACTAATCCGCCGCAATGACTTTTAAAAGAATGGATCACGCCACCACTTGCTTTTATTGTATCAATTATTTGCATGGCACTCATGTGGTCTATCCCGGGATCAAGACCCATTTCACCTAGAAATAATAATTTTTTATTGTCAATTTCCGTTTGCAGGCTTTTAATGGAAGCATCCAGGTAAGAGGCCGTCAGCAAATTTTTACCAAACTTTACACAATCTTTAGCGATCAAAAAATGCAGGGCAGGGGGCATCATGGAGATCACGATGGCGGCATCCTGTACCAGTTTTGAGCGATGGTCATCGTCCGTTATGTCTACCTGTATTGCTTCAGCCAGGGGCGAATTGTTTGTTTTTTCCAGGATCAGTTCCCTGTTGGCATCGGCAATAACAATGCGCCAGTCATTGGCAGGCGCCTGTTCAATTAGATAATCAATTAGTACAGTTGCAGATTTTCCGGCGCCAAAAAGCAGTATCTTTTTCACAATAATAAATTTAGAATGGCAAGTTAAAGACTTTAACTTCCAACAAGGTCATTATAAACAAATCAGAAAGTGTATGTGCAAACAATTGTGCGATATAGCGGCGAGTCCTGCCGGAAATACTCCAAACATTTAAATGTGAATAGAAGCCAATGTTCGGCAGTACTCGCCGGCCCACGAAATGTTTTATTGTCTATAAAAACCAGCATAAAAATCTTCTCCACAATTGCCTTCAAAATGTGTAAAAATAACATGCTAAACACCTGTTTTATATCAGGTTATGTTGGTTAAAATCGGTACTTTTGCACACTATAAATTTATATGGAAAATAACGAAGATTTAAATGGTGAAATGCTTCCGCCGAATGACGGGGGAGCAGCCAGCAACAGGGGAAGGATAATACCGGTGAACATCGAAGAGCAGATGAAAACATCCTATATCGATTATTCGATGAGTGTGATCGTAGGCCGCGCCTTACCTGATGTTCGGGATGGATTGAAACCCGTTCACCGCCGCGTTTTATTTGGCATGAACGAACTGAGCAATTACAGCAATAAGGCGTATAAAAAAAGTGCCCGTATCGTTGGTGAGGTAATGGGTAAATTCCATCCCCATGGCGATGCATCCATTTATGATACCATGGTTCGTATGGCACAGGAATGGTCGATGCGGTACACGATGATCGACGGGCAGGGTAATTTTGGCAGCCAGGATGGTGATCCGCCGGCAGCCATGCGTTATACAGAGGTGCGTATGCAGAAATTTGCAGAAGCCATGATGGAGGATATCGAAAAAGAAACGGTTGATTACCAACTCAACTTTGATGATTCATTAAAAGAGCCAACTGTTTTACCGACCCGTATTCCCCAGCTGTTACTGAACGGATCGAGCGGGATCGCTGTGGGTATGGCGACCAATATGCTTCCTCATAATTTAAGCGAAGTAATTGATGCATGTGTCGCTTACATCGATGACAGGGAAATTTCAATAGATGACCTGATCAAACATGTCAAGGGGCCGGATTTTCCGACCGGTGGCGTGATTTATGGTTTTGAAGGGGTAAAAGCCGGGTTTCATACAGGCAGGGGAAGAGTGGTGCTAAGAGGTAAAGTCACCATCGAAACAACTAAAACCGGGAGAGAAAAGATCATTATTTATGAAGTGCCTTACCAGGTAAACCGGGATGCGCTTACGGCTAAAATCGGTGAGCTGATCAATGAGAAACACATTGAAGGAATATCTGACGTAAATAATGAAAGTAATAATAAGGAAGGTACCAGGGTAGTGGTTGATCTTAAAAAGGATGCGGTAGCGCAGGTTGTCATTAACCAGCTGTACAAGCAAACGGAACTGCAGACTTCTTACGGTATCAATAATGTAGCGCTTGTCAGAGGAAGGCCGCGGATCTTGAATCTGAAGGACCTTATCAGCGAATTTATTTTATTCAGGCATGAAGTGGTTGTTCGCCGGACACAGTTTGAATTGCGCAAAGCGCAGGAAAGGGCGCATATATTGGAAGGCTATATCATTGCATTGGATAACCTGGATGCAGTGATAAAATTGATCCGGGAATCATCTACTCCCAATATTGCCCAGGAAGGCCTGATCAGTAATTTTGGGATGACCGAAATACAGGCAAAGGCGGTACTGGAGCTCCGTTTACAACGTTTGACCGGTATGGAGATCGACAAGATCAGGGAAGAACATGCGGAAATTATGAAACTGATCGACCACCTGAAGGAAATATTGGCGAACGAGGGTATGAGGTATGATATAATTAAAACCGAACTGGCTGAGGTAAAAGCAAAATTCGGTGACGAAAGGAAAACCGAGATCGTGTATGTTGGCGACGAGATCAATATGCTTGACCTGATCGAGGAAGAGGACGTGGTGGTTACGATATCACACCTGGGCTATATCAAGCGTACATCATCAGCGGAATACCGCCAGCAGCGCCGTGGTGGCCGTGGATCCAAGGGTAGCAGTACCCGCCAGGAAGATTATATTGAGCACCTGTTCGTGGCATCTACGCACCATACGTTGATGTTCTTTACTGAAAAAGGCAGGTGTTTCTGGTTAAAAGTTTACGAGATTCCCGAAGGCGATAAGACAAGTAAGGGGCGCGCACTTCAAAACATGATCCAGATTCCGCAGGATGATAAGGTAAGGGCGATCATCGATGTAAAGAATTTTAACGACGAAGAATATGTCAAAAGTCATTATATAGTCCTGTGTACCAAAAAAGGAATAATTAAAAAAACTGACCTGGAAGATTTTAGCCGTCCAAGACAGAATGGTATCAATGCGATCAATATCCAGGAGGGCGACCAGTTATTGGAAGCGAAGATGACGGATGGCAATTGCGAGATCATGCTGGCCGTAAAAAGCGGCCGTGCGATCCGCTTCCCTGAAGAGAAGGTCCGTTCAACTGGCCGTGGTGGTATTGGGGTGTATGGTATTGAGGTAGAAGACGAGACAGATGAAGTGGTGGGGATGGTTTGTGTAAACAGGGAGGATAAATCCCGTACAATCCTGGTGGTGAGTGAAAAAGGATTCGGCAAGCGTACTTTCCTTGACGATCCGGAGACAGGCGAAGCCAATTACCGTATTACCAACCGGGGTGGAAAAGGCGTAAAAACCATCAGTGTTACAGACAAAACCGGGTCATTGGTTGGCTTGCTGGATGTAACGGAAAAGCAGGACCTGATGATCACTTGTGTAAGTGGAGTTACGATACGAATGAGCGTTGCCAGCGTCAGCGAACAGGGCAGGGCTACCCAGGGAGTTAAATTGATCCGGGTTGATGATGGCGATAAGATCGCGGCAATAACCAAGTTGGATGAGGAACCGGAAGTACCGGAGGAAGTTGCGGAAACTGCAACAGACGGAGAAGGCAATGCAGTCGAAGGTGAAGCACCCTCTGAATCAACCGGGGAAATAGCAGGTGCTGAAAATACACCGGAAGAGCCTGGTGATTTGGACGAACAGCAAACAGACGAAAGTTCAGATAAGGATGATAATGAATAGGTAATGAAATTTTGTTAGAATAAAAGTAAAGTGCCACGCAGAATTATGCGTGGCACTTTACTTTTATAGTATGACGCCTGGCTACGGCTGCGAACTGTTTCCAATCCTCACAGGTTTTCAAAATGGGTGAGGTTTTATCAGTCAGTATGATAACCGGATATGATCTTTAGCTTTCAAAATATTTCTTCCATTCGTCCAATAAAGCTGCTTCGGAAATATTTAAAGAAGAAAGCAGGTCGGCCGTTTTATCAAATTTCAACAGCATTTTTAATTTTTTTCTTCCATATTTAATGTCAGTAAACATCACCATCGAACCGGATAGGCCGTACCTTGATTTGCCTTTCCAGAAATCATACAGTGATTTTGGGACCTGGTTATTTGCTATCAAAGACCTGACTTCTGCCAATCGGAGCGAATCGCACTGGCCGGACGCGTAAGTAGCCAGGCCCTCGACAAACCAGTCGATGTGATCAGTTTTGGTAAAGTCACTGCCAGTAATAAACTGGCTATGAAAAACATGAAATAACTCATGTGTGATGAGCTCCTGTACTTTTATCTTATCGGCGTAATTGTGTTCGCAGGATTCTTTATCCCAATTTCTTGGAGAGATGACGTCCAGCTTCTTACTTGTGCCACTAGCCACCATCCAGCAGTCAGATTTAAGGCCTGGCGTATTAAAATCGCTCTGCCACTGGCTGTCCAGCGACTGGCGGTTGGGATGAAAGTAAACACCGAATTTATTATTGAATCCGTCATTAAAGAAAAAATGTACAGATTGCAGTGCATTGTCTACCAACTGTACGTATTCCTTTTTGTTTTCACTGTCAGCCGACTGATAATAGAGCGTATAGATCTTATGATTTTCAGCTAACCATTCCGACGGTAAAACTTTCCAGCTGATAAATAAAACAGTAGCAAGCAGGAGAGGGAAGTATAATTTTTTACGTTTCATTGTTTGGACTTCTTATAATTACCGGATTTTAGAGCTGTTGTGTGTTGGAGTTCGATCTTTGATTATTTAACGTTTGATAGGATGTTTTGGTATGGGCGTGGGTGAAACAAGTGTTCATATAATGCGGGATTACCTCTTTTTATAAATACAGTTCAAAGTCGGATCATCTTTAATTATCACCGGTTGAATTATCTGATCTATCCGCAGACTGTTATTATTTGCCGGCTTTGATTGAAGGAAATTGAAATAGGGATACGATTTGAAACTGTCTTGCTCATAGTCTTATTTATTGTTTAGGAATTTTTATTATTTGTCCATCCGGTAATGTCCAGTCCAAATGAGTGACAATACCGGATGGATTACTTTTAAACACAATTGAACCCAGGTCATCTTTTGTAAAAAAGGTCGAATCATTAAATGCGTAATACAAAATTTTTAAATTGTTTATCCCGGTTTGATACAAATGACCATCCGCTACCCGAAAAGTGTCTGCAGCATCGCCGGGTAAACCATAATTACCTTCATATCGCAACAAGGTTTTTTCGTTTATAGCCTTTGGGATTCTATAATTGATACCTAATGGACCAGAATTCCTGGCGACCATTTTCCACTGCCCGTTCAAATTCATAAAAACCTTTGAGATCCAGATATCCTCATACAAAGTATCCTTATTGAGCAATAAAAACATTTTCGCTTTTCCTGTTAGAATTGCGGTGTTGTCATAAATTTTCAGGTGTATATCATGGATCGTATCAGCATAACCATCTACTAAGTCGTTGCTGGCATCCAAAGAGTTGTATAAAACATTTCCATATCCTGTAATTGTAATCAGGCTGTCAGCACAAAATTCTTTATACCTGCTGGCTCTTTCCGCTTTGCCCGGAAATTCATGATATAACTTTTGCTGTTCGGAGTTTATGCTAAGAATAGCAGCTTTCCGGGCGTTATAATCCAATGAAGCATTGATCTTTTTTGTCGTGCCCCGGCAAGAAATCATGATAAGTATAACGAGTAATATTAGTAGTAGAGGCTGGCTATATTTAAACATTGTAAAGTAGTTATGTGATCTTTCTGCCAGTGTTTTGCAATTGCAAAAGGGCAGGGGCTTCTGTCTTTAAATCTTACTTAGGATTGGCTATTGATTTCCAACAGGCGCTTCAGGTTTTGCCCAGGCAAATTATCCCATCCCCATTCAAATCGCTCTCTCCTGAAATGAGGGTCAACGGGAAAACTATCCAAACCGTTTTGCGTAACTCTCAGTTTGGTTTTGCTTCCGTCCGCCATTAAATCAAATGTTACCTCTGAACTTCCAGGATAGCCTTTATAGGACCAACTATGTGTCAATGTTTTACTTGTTACCACTTTAGTCACGGTCCATTCTTTATGGTAATCCAGGTTGGTATCATCAAACTGGAATTTGTATCCAACGACTGGCTCAAATTTTTGAAGCTGGGGAAAATACCATTCCTTCATTTTATTCGTATCGGTTAAAGTATGCCAAACTTTCTCAATGGGTGAATTGTAATCGAACTCTTTTATTAGTAGGATCTCCATGACTTTTAATTTTTATGCTTTTACAAGTTTATAGCTACCGGCAGGGGAGTACAAAGTTGCAAAAAATTGGTTGAAAATGACAGATGGCACAAGGACTTACCGAATAAAAGGATTTATATTCCGTCTGCGCGGACCGATTATGAATAAGAAACCAATGTTGAAGATAATAACAAAAAACTAAATAGCCTGTGCCCAGTTAAGCAGTCCTGTCTAAAGAAAAGAAGGATAAAGCAAGCTCTTTTGCAAGCTTGTTTTTTTCAAAACTTCCTTTTACTGTAACCCTTGTGCGTTGTTATTTTTTATCTTTACGCACCTGCAGCCGGGCGGATTGTAAGGATGCCACTCATATATCCGAAATGGAAAAAAACATACTACTAATACTCGGACATCCGTCACAAAATTCTTATTGCAAAGCATTGCTTGATGCATACCAAACGGGTGTAGTAAGCGCAGGAGCAACCTGCAAAACCATTTACATATCCCAACTGAAGAAAGTTGTATTCGGATACGTTGGCTTCAAACCTATTAACTTCTCCGCCTTTGGGTTCATCAGGAAATCGACCGAAGCGCTGAGAAATAACTGGTTAAAAAAAGTGGAACAATCAGGCAGCCAGTTTAAATAATAAAATATTAATCACAACAAATAAATGGGCAGTGTGTTTCATTCATCTATCCAGCCCCAATGACATAACACCTGTAGGGCCATCAAATATCGAGGCTAACGAAATCGTGATTTGCATTATGGCTTGAATACGCATGGGTACGCAGACCGGGGAAAATATAGATACATATCACAACAACACCTATAAATTATGAAAGCATTGATCATAGGAGCAACAGGCGCTACTGGAAAAGACCTGGTAAATATTCTTTTAGCGGACGCAGATTATAAAGAAATTGTACTTTTTGTACGTCGCGCAACCGGCTTAACTCATCTAAAACTGGTGGAGGTTATTACCGATTTTGATAAGCTGGAAGATGTTGCAGCATTCATTAAAGGCGATGTGTGGTTCTCTTGCCTGGGAACTACATTGAAAGCCGCGGGCTCAAAGGATAAACAGGCGGATATCGACTATGAAATTCCTGCAAAATTTGCCGGGATAGCTAAAAGGAATGGCGTGTCGAAAACTGTACTGCTTTCCGCGTATGGAGCATCTTCAACAAGCAGGGTATTTTATTCCAGGCTAAAAGGTAAACTGGAGCAGCACATCGAAAATCTTGCTTTTCAGCAGTTTATTATTTTCAGGCCCGGGTTGTTGTTGAGGAAAGATACTGACCGCATAGGTGAACGGATAATGGCTGGCACATTAAAGTTTTTGAATGCATTGGGATTGATCAGGAAATTCCGGCCATTGCCCACGTCTGTACTTGCTGAAAGACTCGCCAGCACTCCCAAAACGCTCAAAGCTGGAAAGCATGTGATAGAATTGGATAAAATTTTTTGATGAGGGTTTTGTTGATTAATGATTTATGTACTTTACAAAAATTTAAGGGTACGATCTTTTATTCAGCGGGGGCTGGTAAAAGTTTTATTCAAGCAAAGTGAATTTCTTTATTCGTTATTTTCAACGTAGACGATTACTTCTTTATATATTTTTCCTGAAATTCCAATTGGCTGATTAATCATTCCGCCAGTAACATTATGCACTTTACCTGTTTCACCATTGTTTATATTAAATAATGTATCGGTGTGCAGCTTAGGTGCAAAAGAAATTGATTTTTTTGGAGTGGTTTGTAAGGAAAACATGCTTGCACCACAACCGTACATAATTGGAGCGAAAAACTCTATGTTCCGGGACTACCAATCGGTCATATGGGTGTGGGATATCAAAATCAAATTTGGCCTATGCCAATGAAAATCGCGACTGGCGAATCTTTGCAGAAGCTGCAGAGTTGCATAAGCAATACGATTTTAGCGATCATTTGTAATTGGGTTAAATATTAATTATATTTAATGTCACAATAGATTATCATGAACCCAATTGAAGATTTAATTGACAAACTCCATTTATTTGATTTCGACCGGGATTTAAACGTAATCACGATTACGACCTATCGAGGCGTACAAATAGATAAAGAGTGGTTTTTGGAGAATCCCGAAATGGAGATTATTTATACTAATCGGGAAAAAAATGCAACCGACTTCTATGACTTTTTAAAAGCAAGAACTACTCCCGGAAAAAAGTCGCTTTTACTCATTACAGAATTTGATGTGTTTCACAAATTAGATGCTATCTAATGTCCGGTAGTTGAGAAAATGAAGTTGTTTAAAACAAACATGTAACATGGCCTATGTTTAATACTGTTTATATTGTCATTGCTTTCCACTATTGGCTAAGCTTGTAACATATTTCAGTTTGAAAAAAAAGTATCAAGAATACTTTTAAATCCGTGATCTGTCAGTGGTTTATTATAGATTTTCGTGACATTATCAGAAGTGAGGGAATCTTTTATATAAGTCGACGTTGTTAATACAACAACAACTGGTTTAATAGGAAAACTAAACTTCATTTCGTTGTAACTGTCAAGAAAGTCGTGACCAGAAAATTCAGGCATAAGTATATCTAAGATTATAAGATTTGGAAATGGTATAATATCAGGTTCAGCAGCACTGTACAAAATGTATTTTAGTCCTGCCCTACCTGAAAGTGTTCTTACAACATTATCAGTACAATTTGCATTATCAATAATGCTTTTAGTCAACAAATTCGACAGTCTGTCATCATCAACAAGCAGTATACAACCGATTTTTTTCATTTCTAAAGTTACCCTAATTAATTAAGGGCATCTCTAAAAACCTACCAAAAATGTGAATAGTGGATAATGATTTTATAAATCATAATATGGCATCATTAAATTTGTTTCAAATTATTTTACAATGGCATTTCAACCTGGATTTTTTGATGTAGATAACAGAATAGAAAAGATAAAAGAATATAACAGCCCTCTGCTACGGCTTGCTGAGTATATCGATTTTAATTTTTTCCGTGATGAGCTTGAAAAATATTTTCGGCAAGGAAAAGATTACAGCAAAGGAGGTCGTCCGCCTTATGATTATGTTTTAATGTTTAAAATTTTAGTCCTTCAGCATTTTTATAATATCAGTGATGATCAAACCGAGTTCTGTATCAATGACCGTTTTAGTTTTATGCAGTTTTTAAATC
>JBDSLD010000416.1:0-19013 GCA_039916545.1 Ferruginibacter sp. | reverse complement strand
GCAGTAGCAGGAGTGGATTTTATATTTCACGCCGCCGCATTAAAGCAGGTTCCTTCCTGCGAATTCTTCCCGGTAGAAGCAGTTAAAACGAATATACTAGGTACGGAAAATGTGTTGGAAGCTGCGATAAAAGAAAAAGTAAAACGGGTAGTTATCTTAAGTACAGATAAAGCGGTGTATCCCATCAATGCGATGGGAATGAGCAAGGCTTTAATGGAAAAAGTAATGGTTGCGCGTTCAAGGAATATAGTGGATGATACCACGTTGTTATGCGGTACACGCTATGGCAATGTAATGGCCAGCAGAGGTTCAGTTATTCCCTTGCTGATCCAACAAATAAAAGATGGTAAGCCGTTGACGATAACAGATCCGAACATGACGCGTTTCATGATGACTTTGGAAGACGCCGTGGACCTTGTGCTCTTTGCTTTTAACAATGGAAACCAGGGTGATATCTTCGTGCAAAAATCACCAGCCTCTACTATCGAAACACTGGCCCAGGCATTAAAAGAATTATACAATGCAAACAACCCGATAAAGGTTATCGGTACCCGTCATGGTGAAAAATTATACGAGGTTTTAGTCAACAGGGAAGACATGGTGAAAGCCGATGATATGGGAAATTTTTATAGGGTTCCTGCCGATACGCGTGACCTCAATTATGATATATATTTTTCGGAAGGAAATGCCACTGTAGGTGAAGCCGATGATTATCATTCTCATAATACGGAAAGGTTAGATGTGGAAGGCACCAAAAAATTATTACTGAAATTAGATTCCATCCGGAAAGATTTAAACCTGTAGAAATGAGCGCTGCATTGTTAAAGGGAGATACGTTTACTGATCACCGGGGAATACTTCAATACGTAAATGAAACCGATCCGGGTAACTACCGGCGCTTTTATTTAATTACACATCCCGACACAAGCGTGATAAGGGCCTGGCAGGGCCACATGATTGAGGAAAAAGGTTTTTATGCCATCAATGGATCTTTTACGATAGCTGTTGTTACACCCACCGATTTTTTAAACCCGGCTGACGACGAAGTGCCTGAATTTTTTCATTTGACAGCCGGCAATAATAATTTTTTACGCGTAGCCGGTGGAAGTTATACCGGTATAAAAGCAATCACGCCCGGCGCCACTTTATTGGTACTTTCCGGGCTGGATGTGGAAGGATCTAAAAAAGACGATTATCGCCAACCTTCAGAAAAATGGGTGAATTGGGAAACGATCCTGGCAGGATAGCATAAAATTAATTCAATAGATAGGAACAATGAAAGTAGGTATTACGGGACAGGCAGGATTTGTCGGATCACATCTGTATAATTTTTTAAATCTGCAGGAAAACATTTCCCTTGTCGATTTCAAAAAAGATTTTTTTAATGATGCAGATCATCTGCGTGCTTTTGTTAAGCAATGCGATGTGATCGTGCATTTGGCGGCAATGAACCGGCACAATGATCCGGATGTAATATATGCAACCAATACCGGTCTGGTGCAGCAACTTGTTGATGCGCTGGAAGCAGAAGCAGTAACGCCACACATTATCTTTTCTTCCTCAACACAAGAAGAGCGCGACAATTTATACGGCCGCTCAAAAAAAGATGGCCGCGAACTTTTTGAAAAATGGTCGCAAAAGAATGGCGGCCTTTTTACGGGCCTTGTTATACCGAATGTTTTTGGGCCATTTGGTAACCCATACTATAATTCTGTAATAGCTACATTCTCGCACCAGCTTACGCACAACGAAACACCTAAGATTGATGTAGATGGTACACTCAACCTTATTTATGTCGCTGAGCTGGTAGAAGTAATATGGCAAAAAATAAAGGATAAAGCAAATGAGCCCGCTTATATTGTGGCCCATACATCTACTAATAAGGTTACCGGGATATTGGCTTTGTTGCAGCGTTATAAATCAGACTATTTCGATAAGGCGATTTTTACCGCGCTGAACAGTCCATTTGAGGTGAACCTTTTTAATACATTTCGCAGCTATATCGACCACCAAACCTTTTTCCCTTTTAAGCTGGTTAAAAATACAGATGAAAGAGGATCGTTTGTGGAGACAGTGAAATTGGAAATAGGCGGACAAGTTTCTTTCTCCACCACCAGGCCAGGCATTACCCGTGGAAATCATTTTCATACCCGTAAAATTGAACGTTTCGCGGTCATCAAAGGCAAGGCCCGCATAGACCTTAGGAAGATCGGCGATTATAAGGTATTGTCTTTTGAACTGGACGGTGATCAGCCATCATTTGTGGATATGCCCGTTTGGTACACCCATAATATTACAAATACCGGTGAAGAGGAGTTGTACACTATATTTTGGATCAATGAGTTTTTTAATCCTGCGGATGCCGACACCTATTTTGTGGCAGTATAATTAAGAATAATAGCATAACTGAATGATGACAACCAATACACCGAAATTAAAAATAATGACCATTGTCGGTACGCGTCCTGAAATAATCAGGCTGTCGAGGACAATGGCCTTGCTGGATAAATATACCCAACAGGTGATAGTGCATACCGGTCAAAACTATGACTACGAACTGAATGAAGTATTTTGGTCGGATCTCGAACTTCGAAAACCAGATCATTTTTTAAATGTGGATGTTACTTCACTGGGCGCTACTATCGGCGACATCATGCGCAAATCTGAAGAAGTGATGCGTTTAGAGAAACCTGACGCAGTGCTGGTTTTAGGAGACACCAACTCATGCCTTACGGCTTACATCGCGAAACGTTTGCGCATCCCTGTATTTCACATGGAAGCGGGTAATCGCAGCTTCGATTTTAATGTGCCGGAAGAGATCAACCGAAGGATCATTGATCATATTGCAGATTTCAACCTGGTGTATACAGAGCATGCACGCAGGCACCTGATCAGCGAAGGGTTGCTTCACCGCCGCATTTACCTCACAGGTTCGCCGATGCAGGAAGTGTTAACGTTTTACAAGAACAAAATAGAAGCTTCTGTCATTCTGGACACACTAAAGCTTAAGAAAAAGAGTTATTTCGTTGTGTCAACACACCGGGAGGAAAATGTAGATTCCCCGGACAACCTACGCAAAATAATTACGGTCCTGAACCAGTTGGCGGATCAATATAATGTACCGGTAATTGTGTCTACCCACCCCCGTACGCGGAAAAGGATGGAGCAATTGACAGATATCGTGCTTGATGAGCGGGTACAATATTTAAAGCCATTTGGGTTTTTAGATTATGTAAACCTGCAAATGAATGCCTTATGTACTTTATCAGACAGTGGCACCATCAGCGAAGAAAGTGCCATGCTTTCTTTCCCGGCCATTAGCCTGCGCCAATCGATGGAACGCCCCGAGGCACAGGATGCGGGTACCATTATTTTAACCGGTTTTCAACCGGATATTGTTCTTAATGCCATTGGCACGGTTATAGATGAATTCGGGCAAACAACAAAATACGCCCGTATTGCCGAAGATTATACAATACAGAATACTTCGTGGCGCGTCTTAAAATTAATATTGGGCAATACCAAACTAAGCAACAAATGGTGGGGAATAAACTAAAAAAGCAATTCGTCTTAATTACATCTTCAAATTTTCCTATCGGGGGGGCCGGTGCAAATTATTTAAATCTTTTCTGTAAGGGCTTAAAAATTAACGGTGACAATATAAAAGTGCTGTTGTTAAAAGGTTTCAATTTTGGAAGTTTTGGTACAAAGCACCAAAGGCAAAATGTTACGGAAGAAGGGGTGCCATTCAGGTATCTCGGATTCATCAGCCGTCCCAAAAACCCGCTTGTCCGGATCTTAGATGAAATGCTGAGTTTTCTTAATCTTCATTTGCAACTATTTTCAATGTTGCCAAAAAGGAAAAGCACCACCATCTTAATTTATAACAACGAGTTTCATTCAAATATCATTATCTATTTATTTGCCAGGTTATTCTCAATCAGGATTGTCACTTTTGTCCCGGAATTTTATGGCAGATACATATTCGAGGGTTCATTCCTGAGAAGATTAAAATGGTATGGGTTCCTGTTTAACTTCTCCTTTATAAACCGGTTATCATCCAAGCTCATAGTCTTCAGTTACTACCTGAAAGGACAATATTTACAAAAAGGATTCAGCGAATCGGACATCATCGTACAGCCGAATGTTACAGATTTTGATTATTGGGAGATCAAGGATCCCAAGATCAATTATATGCTCGGCTATAGCGGATCTCCTTCAATAAAAGATGGCCTGCACGACCTGTTTAAAGCGATCAGCACTTTAAAAAAAGAAGGTATAAATGTATCATTGATTGTGGTAGGAGATACCCCGCATGGAAGCAGCCTGTTGCCTGGATTAAAAGAAGAGTGTGAAAAACTGGATATTTCCGCCAACGTGTTTTTTAGCGGATTGGTAGAACTGGCTGAAGTAAAAAAACTTTTGTCAGAGTGCAGGATACTTACCTTAACAAGGCAAACAACTGTGCAGACACAAGCTGGTTTTCCTACAAAACTAGGCGAGTATTTCGCCGCCAGGAAAAAAGTATTGGTCACTAATTTTGGTGACATTGAAAAATATTTTACAAATGGCAAAGACCTGGTAATAGCTGAAAGCGGCAATGTAAATGATATAGCTCAAAAGATTAAGTGGATGATGGAAAACGAGGCTGATGCTGAATTGATAGCGAACGCAGGTTACCAGCGGGCTAAGTTATTGCTGGAATATAAAACAAGTACCAAGAGAATAGCAGACCTGATCAGTTAGTCTTTTTAAAATACACCTTTTGAAAATAATTATTGTAAACTACCGCTTTTTTGTTTCCGGGGGCCCCGAGAGATACCTGTTCAATATTATTGACCTGTTGCAGAAAAAAGGGCACACGGTAATTCCATTTAGTATCAAGCACAACAATAATAAAATTACTGAGTACAGTAATTATTTTTTAGATCCGATCGGTGAAGGAAATGAAGTGTATGCCAATGAATATAAAAAGACCAATGTTGATACGGTCGTAAAATCATTGGGCAGGATGTTATATTCCTTTGAAGCCAAAAAAAAGCTGGAAATATTGATCAATGATGTTAAGCCGGACATCATATACGTGCTGCATTACCAGAATAAAATATCCGCCAGTATTTTTAACGCGGCGGCAAAATACAATGTTCCTGTTGTTAACCGGATATCCGATTTTGGTCAGATCTGTGCAAACTCATTGCTGTTCAGGCCGAAGCAAAAAGATATTTGTGAAAGGTGTATCCATGGCAGTAAGTGGAACGCCGTTAAATATAAATGTGTACAGGATTCTTATGTCTATTCTGCGATCAAAGCGACTTCGCTGGTATTAGCGGAGCGTGTAGTGGATGTTCAATCAAAAATTAAAGCATACGTAGTGCCTTCTTCTTTTACTTTAAAAAAGCTGGCCGAGTATGGGATCGACGAACAGAAACTATACCATATCCCTACTTTTTTTAATTCAAATGCAGTAGACGAACCGGAAAACATATCCTACCAGCCATTTGCGCTTTACATCGGCAGGATCGTACAGGAAAAGGGTCTGCTTACACTTGTAAAGGCTTTTGTAAATACCAATTTTAATCTAAAGATCATTGGTTTTTCAAATACAGGTTATCAGCAGGAACTTGAACAATTTTTAGAAGGAAAACAACATAACATCGAATTTTTGGGCAGGAAAAGTTTTACAGAAATTGTTCCTTACCTGCAGACATGTGCTTTTACAATAGTGCCGTCTGAAACGTATGATAATTTCCCTAATTCCATCCTCGAAAGTTATGCCTATAAAAAAGCTGTGATTGCAACCGACCTGGGTAGTTTAAAAGAAATGGTAATCGACTCGGAAACGGGTTTATTATTTAAAGTACAGGACGAGCAGGACCTGCAGCAAAAAGCGGCTTTCCTTTTAGAGAGCCCGGCTTTGTGCGAACAGTACGGCGCCAGCGGATATAATAAATTGCAAAGCGAATACGGGCCGGAGAAACATTACCAGAAATTGATGGGTGTTTTCAACAGCATGGTAAACAACAGCAATACATCAAACAAAAAACTTTCTACCGAAGTATCATAAACCATAATAAAAAGTATAACAACCTTAATAAAGTCCAATGAGCAAAAAAAAGATTTACATCGCAGGATCAGGCGGTATGCTGGGAGAAGCATTCTATCACCAGTTTAAAGACGAGTATGAAATTAAATGTACCGATAAGGACGTTAACGAAACGTGGTTATCGTTTTTAGATTTCAGGGAACTTGATGCGTACAAAAAAGATGTGTCCGATTTTAAACCTGACTATCTTTTTCACCTGGGTGCCTATACCAATCTTGAGTATTGCGAATTAAATGCGGAAGATACTTATGCCACCAATACCATGGCGGCTGAAAATGCGGTGTATATCGCCAATGAACTGGATATCCCCTTATTGTATATCAGCACAGCTGGTATTTTCGATGGCGCAAAAGAATTGTATGACGACTGGGACATGCCAAATCCATTGGGTGTATATGCAAGACCTAAATACATGGGCGAAAGATACGTTGCAGAAAATGCACGTCGCTTCCTTATCTGCCGTGCGGGCTGGATGATGGGTGCGGGCCCCAAAAAAGATAAGAAATTTATACAAAAACTGATGCAACAATTAAAAGACGGCAAAAAGGAATTGTTCATCGTAGATGATAAGGACGGCACGCCAACTTTTACACATGATTTTGCAAAAAACGTAAAGGCCCTGATCCAGAATGAATATTGGGGTTTGTACAATATGGTTTGTGGCGGTCAAACTAGCCGGTTGGAAGTAGCGGTTGAATTGTTGGATATGTTGGGACTGAAAGACAAAATAAAGATCACCAGTGTAACCTCTGATTATTTTAAAGATGTATATTTTGCGGAAAGGCCACCTTGCGAAAGATTGGTAAACCGTAAATTGGAATTAAGGAAACTAAACCTGATGCAGGATTGGAAAGTGGCGTTGAAACAATATCTTGATCAATATTACCAGGGTTACCTGGATTAATTAAATGGAAAAATTAAGAATAGCGGCCTTTGGGGGTTTTCGTTCCATACCTCCCAAGGCAGGTGCGGCGGGATCTGATAAATTTGCACTGGAATTATATCCCAGGATAATCAGCAGGGGACATAGCCTGTTAGCTTATAGCAGGATATATCCCAATGATACGGATGTTTTGCATCCCGAATATGAAGGTGTCCGGATCAAATATTTCAAGACCGTAAAAAAGGCGGGCTTTGATACATTGGTGCATTCTGCCAAAGCGACCTTTGATGTAATTTTTCACAATACAGCAGACGTGGTGCACCTGCATAGCGGGGCGAATAGTATCTGGGCGTTGTTCCTGCGCATTGCGGGAAAGCGTGTGGTGGTTAGCCAGTTTGCAATGGATTGGAAAAGAGATAAATGGCCCTGGTATGGTAAACTATTTTACATAGTGTCGAATTACCTGACGGCTTATTGTCCTAACGCAGTTGCCTTCGACAACGTGTTTACCAAAGAATATTTTGAAAAGAAATTCAATCGCTTATACCAGTTCATACCCTACGGTTCTGAGGTAAAAGCGCCGCCACAAAATACTGATATCCTTGATCGTTTGGGTATCACCAAAGGCGGGTATTTTTTATTTGTAGGACGTTTTATTCCTGATAAAGGATTACACTTGCTGGTGGAAGCTTTTTCAAAGTTGACCACTGATAAAAAACTGGTATTGATCGGTGGATCACCCAACCCGGGCGAATACGAATCGGCTATAAAAAATACGAAGGACAGCAGGATCATTTTTCCGGGATATGTATATGGCGACGATACAAATATCCTCATGAAAAATGCCTACACTTACATACAGCCGTCGTTGATAGAAGGGCTTTCGCCCGTGATCCTTACGGTCATGGGATTGGCTACTCCTTTGATCTGCTCGGATATTGTAGAAAATAAATTCATTTGCGGCGAAAATGCGGTAACCTTTGTTTCTGGTGATGCCGGCGACCTTGCCACAAAGATCCAATATGCACTGGATAACGAAGCCGTGATACAAAGTAAAGCGAAGGCAGGCGCTATAGATATTAGTAGCCGGTTTAACTGGGATAAGATAACGGATCAGTATATAGAATTGCTCAAAAAATAAAACAAAAAAGAGAATGCTTAAAATTGCTTTGATAGGAGCGGGTAAGATGGGAATTTCACATTTATCTATTCTTGGTGGCTATGCCGATGCAGAGATTGTTGGTGTATGTGACACGTCTAAAATGGTAACGGATTTTTTAACCAAACACGGAAAATTCAATTGCTTTGCCGACTATAATAAAATGCTGGCGGAAGTAAAACCGGATGCAGTGGTAGTGGCTGTGCCTACAAAATTTCACTACAGTATAATAAAGGACCTGCTGGAAAAGAAAATACATGTTTTTGCAGAAAAACCATTCTGCATTAACTACCAGCAAAGCCTGGAACTTGTTCAACTGGCTGAAAAGAACAAGCTGGTAAACCAGGTGGGTTATCACAATAAATTCATTGGTACCTTTAAAGAGGTAAAACGGATAGCCGAAAGCGGCGCCCTTGGCGAAATCTATCATTTTATCGGGGAGTCTTATGGCCCGGTGGTATTAAAAAAGAAAGCCGATACCTGGCGCTCGGATCCTGCGGAAGGTGGAGGTTGCCTGCTTGATTATGCATCGCACGTGATCGACCTTGTCAATGATATACTTTCTCCGATCAAGGCTGCCAAAGGCACTTTACTGAAATCGATTTATTCAGGAAAAGTAGAAGACGCTGTGTATTCGTTGGTTGAATTGCAAACTGGTCAGACAGGCTTAATATCAGTAAACTGGAGTGATGACACTTACCGGAAAATGTCAACATCAGTTACGTTGGTAGGAACCAAAGGAAAACTGATCTCTGACGCGAACGAGTTGAAAGTATTTTTTAAAGAAGAAAATGCCCTTGCAGGATATGTAAAGGGCTGGAATGTAAAATACATTACCGAACTCGAAGATGGGGTTGACTTTTACTTACGTGGAGAAGAATATTCTGCACAGCTTGATTATTTCGTAAAGGCGGCAAAGGGGTTAGTTCCTAATAATATCAATAATTTTGCAAGCGCGGCAGACACAGACAAAGCCATTTCAATCATAAAAGAAAGTTCAAAATAATAGAATGGAAAGAATACTTTTTGGAGATAACCAGTTTTTTGCGGTAAACCATATTTCTGACAGCAAATCACGTGAGCAGTCAATCAGGTTTAAAGATGACAGCGCTATAATAAAAGTGCTTGACGATGCGATCAATGCCGGCATCAATACATTCATGTGTACAACGCACGACAGGATCGCCAATATTTGCGATATCGTTCGTGCCAACCCCGAAAAATACAGGGATTTTAAAATATTGCCCTGCATGCCTTACGCGCATAAATATGCCAATGCCGTTACCGAGCTCGGCATTGCCGGCACATTGAAACAGTATGTACCAGGGAACTTTTTCGGCTCTCTTTTTAAAGGTGGTATGGCCTATTTATCTAAAGACTATGAATCGATCATGGAACTGATGGTAGATGCGGAAATGAAGATGTTTAAAGGGATCGATACGCCGGTGATATTTTTACAGAATGTCATCACCGATCTTTTATTGGGTCTCAGGGCCTACGATATGCTGGCTGCGTTTCATGCTTACATCAAAAAGAAGTACAACGCGGAAGCGGGCTTTATCACCATGAACATGCCGAAGTTATTATCCGTGCTGGAAGAAGCTGGCATCACCAACCCGATCATTTGCAGCTCTATCAACAAAGCAGGTTTCAGGATGTCTGGTGGCAAAGAGATATATGAAGAAACCCTAAGAACAAAAAAGTTCAGGGCAGTTGCCATGCAGGTATTGGGTGGGGGAGCGATTCACCCGAGGGCTGCCATCGAATATGTCTGCGGTCTGCCAAATATTGAATCTATTTTATTCGGAGCGTCCTCTAAAACAAATATTGAAAGCACGGCATCATATATCGAACAGTTCGATGCTAAAAATAAGGTCACCACTTATTGATCTTATTTAATTCGGCTTAATTAATTCCAGGTTTCGCATATCGATACAGTAACCTGTATTAGCAACTTTGCAGTTGTTTTCCAAAACCGGTCAAGGTCAGCATATGCCCCTTGTCTACCTTTATAACAGCAGGCGTTACAATAAAAAACAGAACTACCGTGGATGCAGGTTTACACTGCACCAATCCAAAACCAGCGTTGATACATGATCTTTAATTCAATCGAGTTTGTATTATTTTTTATATTCGTAACGATCGCCTATTTTATTTTACCGTATAGGTTCAGGTGGTTCTTATTGCTGGCGGCAAGTTGTTATTTCTACATGGCCTTTGTGCCGGTCTATATTTTAATTTTAGGCTTCACCATTGTAATAGATTATTTCGCCGGGATATTTATTGAAAATGAACAGGGCAAAAAGAGAAAGCTTTACCTGGTCATGAGCCTGGTAGCCAATATCGGGGTATTGGCGGTATTCAAATATTATAACTTCCTGAATGATAACTTAACATTACTGCTTGGGTCGTTTAATACCAGCAACCCGGTGCCGTATCTTAAGATATTACTTCCCATCGGTTTGTCCTTTCATACTTTCCAGGCAATGAGTTACACCATCGAAGTATATCGTGGTAATCAAAAAGCGGAGAGGAACTTTGGGATATATTCTTTGTACGTGATGTTTTATCCGCAACTGGTTGCCGGTCCGATTGAGCGGCCGCAAAACCTCTTGCACCAATTCAGGGAAAAATTCGATTTTAATTACAACAGGGTAGTAGAAGGCTTGCAGCAAATGCTCTGGGGCTTCTTTAAAAAATTAGTAGTGGCAGACCGGTTGGAGTTGTATGTAAACGCCGCCTACAATAATCCCCAGCAGCAAAGCGGGACTACATTGGTACTGGCAACTATATTTTTCGCCTTTCAGATCTATTGCGATTTTTCCGGTTATTCCAATATAGCTATTGGCGCGGCGAAAGTGATGGGTTTTGACCTGATGACGAATTTTAAGCGCCCTTACTTTTCAACAAATATTTCAGAATTCTGGAAGCGCTGGCATATATCTTTATCTACCTGGTTTAAAGATTATCTGTATATTTCTTTAGGCGGTAACAGGGTCTCAATACCAAGGTGGTATTTTAATTTATTTATTGTTTTTTTTATCAGCGGGCTGTGGCACGGCGCCAACTGGACATATATCATTTGGGGTTCACTTAACGGCATCTACCTGGTGTTTGCGATCATATCACAGGGAGCCAGGGATAAGGTCAACCATGTTTTAGGGATTGAAAAACTTCCCCGGCTCAATCATTTTTTTCAGATACTGATCACGTTTGCACTTACCTGTTTTGCCTGGGTATTCTTCAGGGCAAATAATGTAGCAGATTCTTTTTTGATCATTCAAAAAATGTTTACCGATCGCGGCGCCTTACTTTTTGATAAGGCTGATCCATCCTCTTTCATTTTTTCTTTCCTGGGAATATTTATGTTACTGGCAATAGAAGCGAAGCATGAATATTACAAGGGAAGTTTTTCGTTTTTCCATAACAGGCATTGGCTGGTAAGAAATCTTTCCTATGCAGTTTTAATAATAATCATTTTGTTGATCGGTGTATTTGATGGCGGACAGTTTATTTATTTTCAATTTTAAACTGGTAAAAATATTTCTATGATGTTTGAAGACAGGATAAAACAAAATGCTTACTTATATTTTGCATCCAGGTTATTATTGCTGTTACTGATTGTTTTCGTGTTAGATTTTTCTATCGGAAAAATCTTGCGGTATTATTATTTTAAACAGGAGACCGGCCGGCAATACAGGGCCACTTATGCCATTGATAAAACAACCGCCGATGTATTGATATTCGGTTCTTCCAGGGCATATCATCATTACGTTCCTGATATTATTGAAACGAACCTAAAACAATCTTGTTACAATACAGGTAGCCCGGGTCAATATCTCTTGTATAATTACGCAACCCTCAGGGCAATTCTAAAAAGATACGCTCCAAAAATGATTATCCTGGATCTGTCGACTTCTGAGTTCCAGGTGGGCAGGGATAGTTATGACCGGTTGTCGTTTTTGTTGCCCTATTATAAGGACCATGAGGAAATACGGCCAATCGTTGATTTAAAAAGCCGGTGGGAAAAATTCAAATTGCTTTCTTCCATCTACGCTTTCAATTCTTCTTTCTTAATGATAGCCGGGGGCAATTCTGAATATTTTAAAAAAAGAACGACCGATCTGAAAGGCTACAAACCGTTGACTGGTGTTTGGCAAAAGCCGATAACGCCGGAGATCTTCCAGGATTATAAACTTGACAGTGTAAAAGTGAGTATGCTAACTTCTTTTATTGATGACTGTAACCGCGCGGGAACGAAGCTCTTTATCGTGAGTTCACCAATTTATGTAACCTACCGCGAGCGGGATCCTTCTATGGTACTGATAGATAAAGTCGCGAAAGAAAAGAAAGTGCCGTTCATGGATTTTTCATATGATACCAGTTTTACCAATCACCCATTTTTGTTCAATGATCCTAGCCATCTCAATGAAAAAGGGGCCAAATTATTCACTGCAAAAGTAACCGGGATGATCAAAGACAGTGTAGCCGCCCGGTAAATTGTCATAAATCTGTCTGAAAATGAGTCTGGCGCGCTTTTTTACGTTAAAGGTCTGGCATAAAGCATGGTTACTCAATTCAAATCACGACTTTTGCACGGCACAATATCCGGAACTGTATTACCCAACTTTTTCCGCGCAATTTTCGGTTAACCAAACCGTTTAAATTGCAAGTCCTACATAAAACTGATTTCGTATCAAAAAGTAATTATATTGACCCTGCCAGGGTTATTTTAATTCTTTATTTGACTGATGAAATACTTGCTACTTTTAAATTTTTTTAGAATTATACAAAATGAGAATATTAGTTACGGGTTCTGCAGGTTTTATCGGTTTCCACTTAGCCAACCAGTTAATAAAAGAAGGCTTTGAGGTTGTCGGGTTAGATTCGATCAATGATTATTACCAGGTCAGTCTTAAATATGACAGGCTTACAGCAGCCGGGATACCAGCGGGGGATATTGCCTATAACCGACTGGTAAAAAGTAGCACCATGCCCGGCTATTCTTTTATCCAGCTTAAACTGGAGGACAAGGAAAACCTTGACCAATTATTTACAACGCAAGAATTTGATGTTGTAGTTAATCTTGCCGCCCAGGCAGGCGTAAGATATAGTCTTGCCAATCCATCAGCATACATCGAAAGTAATATAGTAGGCTTTGCCAACTTGTTGGAATGTAGCAGAAATTTTAAGATAAAACATTTTGTATATGCCAGCAGCAGTAGCGTGTATGGCTTGAATGAAGACATTCCTTTTGCAACCCGCCAAACTGTGGATCACCCGATCAGTTTGTATGCAGCCACCAAAAAAAGTAATGAACTGATGGCGCATGTGTACAGTCACCTGTATGGCCTGGCCACAACCGGATTGCGCTTTTTTACGGTGTACGGCCCGTGGGGCAGGCCGGATATGGCCATGTTCCTGTTTACAAAGGCGATTATCGATGGTAAACCCATTCAGGTGTTTAATAACGGTGAAATGGAACGAGATTTTACTTACATTGACGATATTGTGGATGGAGTGATACGCGTTGTAAAGAACCCGGCTACCGGTAACACTGAGTGGAGCGGCCTGGAACCTGATCCACCTACTTCCAGGGCACCTTATCAATTATATAATATTGGCAATAGTGCGCCGGTTAAACTTACTGCATTCATTGATGCGATCGAGCACAAATTAGGTAAGACAGCTGAAAAAATACTGATGCCCATGCAACCCGGCGATGTACATAAAACTTACGCCGATATAACTGACTTAAAGACCAACCTGGGATACCAGCCCTCCACATCTATACAGGAAGGGGTGAGTAATTTTATCGATTGGTACTTTGATTATTTTAAAGTGTTGGCCAGCTAAAAGCTCCCATTAGAAACCATTGCCGCCAATGACGCCCTTCATCAATACCAATATGCCAGGTGGCCATCGGCTACAGATGTAACAACCGGTCAAAAAAGATCGGAGCAATTTTAATTTTTCCTGCATTATGACTTTAAAGCAATCCCTGAATGTAATTTTAACACTCGATAAAAATTTCATCATTCATTTCACAGTTGCGCTAACCTCGTTATTGGAAAATAACAAGGACCTGGATGCTTCAGTGTATGTGATACATGATCTTGAAGATACCAGCCCGATCCCGAATGTTGTCAGGTATTTTAAGGAAAAATATAATGTAGACCTCAACCTGATCACGGTAGACAATCAGATTTTTGAAAACTTTCATATTTCACCACATCTTTCCCGGGCAGCTTATTTCAGGTTACTTTTCGCAGATATTCTCCCTGTGAATGTTGACACTTGTTTATACATTGATGGCGACATCATCGTAACAACATCGCTGAAAGATCTGATCGGTGCAGATTTTTTTGCCGGAGAAAATAAAGAGGAGTATGGCCTGTTGTGTGTCAATGACAAAAATGAGCAGGATGGTATTCAACGGCTTGCCAAATTAGGATTTGATTTAAAGAGATATTTCAACTCCGGCGTGTTGCTGATAAATTTAAAAAAGTGGAGAGCGGATAATGTATCGGAAAAATTGATAAAAATCGGGCAAGATTTCAAAGAGCACCTTATCTGGCAGGACCAGGACGTATTAAATATTTATTTTAGAAATAACACAGGTAAGTTAGATGATACCTACAATAAGTTTGTCGATCACAAACTTTCTGAGATCCCAAAAATTATACATTATAGCGGATCATCCAAACCCTGGCATTATTTCAATATGCATCCATATAAATATTTATATTGGAAATACCTGAAACTCACGCCTTTTAAAAACACTGTGTTTGAGGAGGTTACGCCAAAAAAAGCCATTAAAAAAAATATAAGATTATTTCTCCGGCTTTTTAAATAGTTAATAAGGGATGGGAGTGTTTATGTATGACAAATCATTCTCAGCAAAATCCCCGGAGATATATTAAATCAACCTGTGAATTTTGATTAAACAATCATTGATAATCGACGCGATAGTTGTAATATTTATCGTCCTTTTCCTGGAATTTTTTTCCTACACTAAGATTGTTGTAAAGTCTGCTACCATGGTTTCTGCAGCGGGGATTTTATTAGCTGCAATTACTTTCATCGCTCCTTTTTTCCGACCTGGAGAAAGAAAGCCCCTGGATAGCTTTGTTTCTTTCTTCATATTCAGCATGATCATAAGTTCGTTCATGGCGCTTGTTTACTGGGACCAATCTCTTATGACATCATTCACGGGCTACAAGTTTTTTTATATATATTTCCTGTATTTCATATTTGTCATTTTTGAAGTTTCGCCCGCAAGAGTAGAACGAATAATAATGTTATTTTTTTTTACTACACTGGTCATATTTTTTATAGGTTACGTTACTTTCCCCGATCCCTTATTCAGTTACCGTAGTGAAGAAAGAAGAAATGGTATTACCATCTTTTTCTATGGCCATGGGTTTACGTTTTTAGGGGCGTTCTATTTTTTGGGTAAATTTTTTGAAGGGAAAAAAATAATTCATTTTGTTTTTTTTGTTTTGGCCGCCTATTGCTTGTTCCTGCTAACTCAATCGAGAATGAATTTGCTGGCGCTTGCAGGTGGTTTCTTCCTGATGCTTTTGTTCAGCGATCTTAAAAAAAAGTATCTATTTGCCGTTCTTATAATTATTGCCGGCGCTATTTTTTATACCACAGCCGGCGTATTTGATGGTATAAAGGAAGCTTCCCGTGACCAGACGCAGTTCTATAAAGAAGACATACGGGTACTGGCATACAACTATTTTCTTACAGATTTCCAGGGCGGGGTTCCGACAATGATTTTTGGGAATGGATTCCCGGTCGCAGGTAGTAAACTGGAATTTGAATCAATCAGGGGGAATTTAATGGGCTTTTGGACCGCCGATGTAGGACTGCTTGGAATTTACAGCTATTTCGGGTTATTGGGGGTAATCGCATGGCTCTTATTTTTTTATGCCGCTTTCAAGGTTAAAAATACCCCTAATACAATTTATCTGAAAGCTTATTTCTTTGCCCTTCTGACCTCCGCCTTTTTTGGGTACTCAATTTTTGATCCGGGTTATATGCCGGCTACTATAATGGCCCTGTATATGTTGCGGTGTGAGATCATAAATCAACAGGAAAATAATTTAAAGAGCGACGATGAAGATCAACTCTCCGCGAATTACACAGACCTCGAGGACCAGGAGCCGGAACAAAATATACGATACGCTTCCGAATAAGCGTATGTAAATACTAATCGTTTAACAAGCGGTATAATCGAACTTCACAATGATGTTATCAATAAAAAGCATTAGTGCAAATAATAAGATACTGAAAAACTTTTCGGTGCTTACCTTATCAAATGCTTTTACCCAGTTCTTACTTATATTTACGAGTATCAAAATAGCCAGGGCGCTGGATCCTCATGTCTTTGGTACTTACAACCTGCTGCAGTTACATATTTCAATTTTTGGTGTTATAGCTTCCCTTGGATTAAGGAACATCATTATCAGGAGTGTGGCGAGGGACAAAACAATCATAAAAAAGATCTTTCTCACATCACTCATTTTAAGGTCGGCCGGGTTTATAACTGCAATTGTTATATTCTGCCTTTACTTTTTTTTATATACCAATTATGAAACGTTATTATTTATCCTTGTTGTCCAAAGCATTTTAGCTACTACTGTATTTGATTTATTAGAAAGTATTGCCTTCGGATTAGAGAAGATGGAATTTTCCGGCATTATTAATTTTATGAGTACTTTATGCTGGCTGGCTACTATATTACTTATACCCAACAGCCAGTTATCCTTAAAGCTGATCTTCAGTTTATTTGTTTTATTTAATACAATAAAAACGATCGTTTACTTTTTCTCCTTATACAAATCTGATTATTTAAAGGGCTTCCTTTCAGAAAAGATCGAAAAAATCCAGGTTGTGGCATTCTCAAAAGAATGCCTGCCATATTATTACCTGGCCCTTTTTACTTTATTAAGTAACCAGATCCCGCTGCTTTTTCTCGAGTATCGATCCGGTGTAGAGCAAATTGGTTTTTTCAATATCGCAAGTAAAGTGTTAATGCCGATTAATCTTATATTAACAACAGCACTTGCAGCAATCTTTCCTAATTTATCAAGGTTATTCGTTTCCAATTACAACCAGTTTATAAGAAATGTAAAAATAATATTTACACTTATCGCGTTGTTCAGTATTGCCGGGGCATTTGGGGTGACCCTTTTCAGAAAAGAAGTCATTCATTTAATGTATGGCGATAAGTATAAAAGCTCAGGCCTGGTGCTGGGATACCAGTGCTGGTACATAGCGACCTATTCAACCGTATGTTTGATAGGGACAATCCTGGGTGCGATCAACAAACAAAAAACGCTCAGTTATTTATCCATCGTTTGCACCATCATACAGGTTCCTATTTTATGGTTTGGGTCAAAATATGGTGCGGAATACCTATCTGCTGCATTTTTAGTTGCAACGGTTATTACACTCATTATACATGTTTTTGTAATTAATAATTTCCTGAAAAAGGACCTTTCGTTCATTTTTTATCTAAAGATCCTGGCCGCCTATGTATTGGGCTACCTTGTTTCTTTGTTAACCCCTGCAGACCTGGCTCTCATTTATAAAATAATGATCTTTCTGGTCATTTCTCTGATAGGGGGATATGTTATTTTCAAAAAGTATAAGAATAATTTAAAAAAGATATTTACCCGCCAATAACAAATTGCTTTACCATTGCATGCCTGCTTTTAAAAAGGAGGAGTCCTGTATAAAGTGGTTTAGCATTATTCTGATTAACCGGATGCCAATGATGATAATAATTTTAGTCGGACCGAATTCTTTTTCTAAATTATATTTGCCTGCATTTATTTTTCGACTGACATAAATACAATAAAATCCCCTCAAATACATTTTGAATGAAAACTAAATACAAAACAAATGATATACAGAAGTAGAGCCCCATTACGAATTGGATTTGCCGGCGGAGGTACAGACGTTTCTCCCTACTCGGACATTTTCGGAGGAGCGATATTAAATGCAACCATATCCCTTTCTGCAAAAGCCAGCCTGGAATTAATTGATGAAGACAAGATAATTTTGCACGCACTGGACAGGGACGAAACGGCAGAATATCCGCTCTCTGCCGAATTGCCTGTAAATGGAGAACTGGATTTGCTGAAAGGTGCCTACAACTATATGGCAAGGCATTATATAAAAGACTTAAAAGGTTTCCGTCTATCTACTTATGTTGATGCGCCTGCCGGATCGGGCCTGGGATCATCTTCTACTCTAATGGTAGCAATCCTGGGTACGTTTGTTGAGTGGCTGGGATTACCATTGGGTGCTTATGATATCGCCCATATTGCCTACGAAATAGAAAGGACCGAACTGCAAATGGCCGGTGGAAAACAGGACCAGTACGCAGCGACCTTCGGCGGCTTTAATTATATGGAATTCTATTCCGATGATAAAGTAATCGTTAACCCGTTAAGGATACACAAGCCAAGTGTATTTGAACTGGAAAACAACCTCTTATTATATTATACTTCGAAGAGCCGTGTTTCTTCCACCATCATCGAGGAACAACAAAAAAATGTAACCAGCAAGAATGAAAAATCGCTGGATGCCATGCATGTTATTAAAGAGCAGGCAAGAGAAATGAAAGAAGCTTTATTAAAAGGAAATATTCACCGGATAGGCGAAATATTGGATGAAGGATTTCGTTATAAGAAAGAAATGGCAAAAGGGATCAGCAACCCTGTTATTGATGAGATATATGAAACGGCAAAAAAAGCAGGTGCGGTTGGAGGAAAAATTTTAGGTGCAGGCGGCGGAGGGTATATGCTGTTTTATTGCCCGGATATAAGCAAATACAAAGTAATGCATGCCTT
>JBDSLD010000415.1:0-23402 GCA_039916545.1 Ferruginibacter sp. | reverse complement strand
TCATAAATACCATTGGCACGGCCAAGATAACAGCTATCGTGATAAGTGATTTTTTTGCCCTTAAATGCCCCGCCTTCTTTCATCACGATCTTACCTTCATTTATTAATTGGTTAATGAAAGTGGTATGGTGAATGATCTCATAATTACCGCCCAAAGCCGGATATTCATTTTTGAAAATATTGAAGCAATGCGGACAGGCGGTAACGATCTTTTTCACTTCATAGCCATTCAGCAACTGAATATTGTTGTAAGCCATCATCTGGAACAGGAATTCGTTACCAGCCCGCCGGGCAGGATCGCCGGTACAGGCTTCTTCTTTACCTAAAATGGCATAACTGGTGCCAACTTTATTTAGAATGGTAGCAAAAGCTTTGGTTATTTTTTGGGCACGCTGGTCATAACTTCCCGCACAGCCTACCCAAAATAAAATATCAGGATTTTCCCCCTTTGCCATCATCTCCGCCATTGTTGGTACATGCATATTCGTAGCTGTTTCGATAAAGCAAATGTAACTTAATGTTTGATGTTTGTTTTAAGTCACCCACCTTTCTGCAGACCATAACAATTTAAATTGAACAAAGGTTGATAACCTTGCAGTATGATTTGATCGCCTGATGCTATAATTTGTAATACCTTCTTATTGTTGATCTTAAGGTGTTAATTTTGCGTTTCAATGAAATCATCAAATAGTATAATCGATAAAATAACAAATTGGGAAGCATGGCCATTTAAATTGCTTTATACGCCTATCTCAATTTTTTGGTTATGGTATACTATCAGGTCAGGATCACTTTGGTTCTTCACTTCCAGCAATCCCAAACTGACCTTCGGGGGAATGGAAGGTGAACCCAAAAAAGAAATGTATGACCTGCTTCCAACCGATCTTTATCCCGCCACTTTTAACGTGTTGCCCGGGGAGGATTTTTCCGTTTTACAACAAAACCTGGTTGACTATAAGATCAGCTATCCTTTTATAGTAAAACCGGAAATAGGTGGCCAGGGTATATTGTTAAGAAAAATAGATGACGAAGCCGCGCTCAGGCATTATCATACAATGATGCCCTGGGAATATATCGTCCAGGCGTTGGTCTATTACCCGATGGAAGTAAGTGTTTTTTATATACGCCACCCTCAGCAAAATAAAGGCATGGTAACTGGTTTTTTGCATAAGATTCCCTTGCAGGTCACGGGCAATGGGAGGGAGACACTTTCCGCACTTATAGGGCAGCATCCGAAAGGGGGCAAACGCATGGAAGAGTTATTCAGTAAGCACAAGGAAAGGTGGAACGAGGTATTGCCTGCCGGAGAAAAATATATGCTGAGTTATGCGGCCAACCATAATCGTGGGGCACAGTTTGTTGATTTAAAAGAAAAGATAGACGACCAGTTAGTGAGCATATTCGACAATATCAGCTTAAAAATCAATGATTTTTTTTATGGCCGGTATGACATTATGTGTAGCCAGGTAGAAGACCTTAAAATGGGGAAAAATTTCACCATCCTCGAATTTAATGGCTGCGGTGCAGAGCCCAACCATTTTTATGATACGGGCTATACATTGATTGGTGCTTACAAGGAAATATTAAAACACTGGAAGGCGCTATTCCAGATCAGTAAATACAATAAACAACAAGGGGTTAAGCCCTGGCCATTTCAAAAAGGAAGTGAGTTTGTAAGATCTGCGCGCGCCCACATCAGGGATATGAAAAAAGTAGATGCCGACATGGGGTGAAATAATTAACGACTGGTGGGCTCATGGGTCAGTCAGATATGCAATTTAAAATTCTTTTCCATGCGTTTGTTTTATGAGCATGTTTGTCATTAATGGGACATGTTTCATAAAACCTACAAACCTGTTGGTAACCCAATCTTTGCCAAACATCTTTTGTATCGATCTTCCAACCCAAAGCCTTTTTGCAAATGTTTGCTGCCATTTTTTTTCATAGTCGTTTTCCATTCCTGCCCTATTTAGTTTCTTTTGCAGGAACAGATCAATAAAGCCGCTGGCAATTTTACTGCTGTGCAATGCCATGCTCATGCCATTACCGCACAGTGGCGTGATCATCCCTGCGGCATCGCCCAGCAACAAAATATGGTTGTCGACCTGCGTTTTTTTTGCAAAGGATATTTGTGAAATAGTTACGGGTGAGCTATAAAGCATTTCACTGTTCTCGAAAATATTTTCCAGGTAGATGTTTTTATACAACACATTTTTTTCCATAGCAGCAATGGAATTGTTATTTAATTTTAGATTGGCCGCGTTGGTAAGATAGCAAAGACAATATTTATCATCTTCTATTTTTGATATGCCGCAATATCCATTGTCAAAATTGTGGAGCGCAATGGTACCAGGCGGAAAGTCTGTTTTGATATGATATTTTACGCCGATGTAATTATTTAATTTGTTACTTTTTTGATTGATAAAATTTCTTTTTAGCCGGATGTCGATGTTACTTCTTTTTCCAAAACTGCCACAGCATATCCTGCTGTTGAATTTGCCCAGAGTGGTTGTCAAAATAAATTCATCTGCCTCAAAAAAAACGTCTTCTACTTTACATTGTTCATACAAAACCACTCCCTTCGCAACAGCTATATTTTTCAGTTCATTATCCAGTTTATACCGGCTGACACCAAATCCGCCAAGCGGTAAGTTTTGCTGCAGGCAATTGCCGTCGGGGGAACTAACCAACAACTTTTTTATGATGGGTAAATCCATACCTGCTAATGGCAAACCAAGACCAGCTAAAAAATTCCAGCTCTCCAAACTGATATATTCCCCGCAAACTTTATGAAAAGGATATTGTTCTTTTTCAAACAACGCAACTGTGTACCCTTTATCAATTAATTGTATTGATAAGGAAAGGCCTGCAAGCCCGCCACCAATAATGGATACATCATATTTCCCGGGGTCGTTCATTTAGTAAATATAATATTGTTCGTATGATTACGCAACACATACAATCAAATGCCTGAATGCCCATTTCCATTGTATGAAACAATTTTTTAAGCCAGCCTGTGAGATCATATTTTGCCATTCCTGCTTTTTGAATCCACGCGCTACAGAAAGTGGCGCATCATTTTTTACCAGGTAAGAACCGGAGAATAACGCCGTAATTGTTTTGATGGAATAATACGCGAGTAGATGCCTGTGCAGGTCATTGATAAAAAATCCACGCGCAGCATTCTCCTTCATCCATTGCAGCATAGTTATTATGTCTTCGTTTAGAAAATGATGGCAAAAAAGCGAGGAGAAAATAATATCCGGTTTATCATCATTAAACATCACTTCTTTGTAATCAGAAGTTATCCAGTTTGCATTTAATGTGACATATCGTTGCCTGGCAAATTCAATACATTCCTTTTTAATATCGATGCCAATAAATTTTGCTTTAATAGAATTACTAACGCACCATTTGTCAATTGCTTTTAAATTATCTCCGCCACCGCAGCCGATCTCGCAAACTGTAATTGATTGATCCATTTTAAATGTTGCCAGTAATTTTTTAATTCCATTTATGGATATCCCGTGGCCACCCAGGTAAGTATTGATGGTATTTAGTTCTTTCATGTTTTGCTTAATATCAGCAAAGGGAATATCATCCTCATCTAATAATTCTTTTTGATATGATCTTGTAGTCAAATTAATCATATGAAGCAATAAATGTTTCCATAGTAAGCCCGGGACCGAATGCAGCACTGAAAATAATGGCCTCTTTTTCCGGCGGATTATTTTGCAGTTCCCGCATTATTTTTTCCAATACAAATAATATGGTTGGTGAGCTCATATTACCATAGTCATTTAATATATCATAAGAATATTGTAGTTGAACGTTGGTCAACCCCGCGCTTTTTTGAATTGCTTCAAGGATTTTTTTACCACCGGGATGAACACACCAATGACTAACATCTTTTTTATCCAGTGATGCATTTGTCAGCGCGTTTTCTACCAGTGAATTAAAATCTTCTTTTACCAGGTCGGGCAGATAGCCGGAAAGCGTCATCAAAAAACCCTTGGATGAAAGCTTCCAGCTCATATCTTTCTTGCCTTTGAATTCAACTTCTGAATAGAAATTTTTTATCGATAAACCTTTGTAAATTGTTTCTTCGTGCTGCACCAATACGGCAGCGCACCCATCAGAAAATAGCAGGGTGGAAGTGATATTGTCGATGGAATTTTCTTTCTGAAAATGAAGCGTGCAAAGTTCAGTGCAAACGATTACTACATTTGCCGCCTTATCAGTATTGCAAATTGCATCCGCGATCTTCAAGGCGTGAATGGCGGCATAACAACCCATAAAATTTATTGAGGTCCTGGAAATATTGCGCTTTAAAATCATTGCCTCCATTATTTCCAGGTCAAGGCCCGGCGCACTCATTCCAGTACAACTGACGGTTATCAAATGGGTGATATCGCCTGGTTCTATTTTACCATTTATACAGCTGTTGATTGTATTTATTGAAAGTATAGCCGCATTGTCTGCATAGCATTTCATTCTCTTTTCAAGATCTGGAAAGGGTTCAAGGTTTGCTGTCTTTTCATAAAATTGCCGGTCGGTTTCTGTGGCACTATAATCAGGTATTACTGAGTAACGGGTTGTGATGCCACTGTGCCGGTAGAGAAATTTCATCTTGCGGCTGTCATCACTATTTTCACAATAGATGGTGTCGGCGAAAGAACAAATATTTTCCTGTTGGTGTTTATATGGCGGAACTCCTGTGGCTATCGAAACTATTTTACTCAACTTTTTTCAATTAAAAATAAAACAATAAATGCTGCATTGGTACAGATGGATGCCAACACATTCATGCGCATGGTATAGACAAAATTTGCGCCACTATTGTTTGCGGCTACTTTTTTAAACCACCATATAAAATATACGAGCACGGGTATAAAAAAGATCTGGATGATAAAGAAATTTTTCTGTTGCCCGGTTGATAGGAGTTGAAAAGCCAGTGCAACTACGGAAAAAAAATACACAATGGCGGTGAAAATAAACGTTCCTTTATAGCCCAAGAGCATGCTAAGCGTAGTAACGCCATCGGCTTTATCCTGCTGGTGCTGGTAAACCTGGGTAAGGGGATAAAATCCCCCGATCAGTAAAGAAGCGGCTATCATACCAGCCGGGGGAACCAGCAATGTGTTATCAGCAGCTGAGCCGTGCATCACCAAAAAAAATGTGACCGCGCCCTGGAAAAATACAACGGTGATATAGCCCGCGACGGGATACTTTTTTAGCCGGATGCCGCGGTAACTATATGCCCTCGATGCTAAGATATACAGCAGGATCCCGAATGCAAACCAGTTGCTTATGAGGCAACTTAGCAGAATACCCACAGCATCAAGCAGGATCGTTACATAAAATAATTGTCTTGTTGGTTGCATCGGGTTTTTGATTCCCCCGATACTGCCGGTATCCCTGTCCATATAACTGTTATAGCCGTTGCTTGCGGGATATACCAGTAAATGAAGAATAACAAAGATGAGTATCGCATGAGCAGGATCAATTAAAATAGTCTGACTTAATGCAAACCAATAAACGGGCATCAGGAAAAATGAAAAATGAAACCTCAGCAGTTGTATGGTAGATCGAAACAGCATGCAATATCAAAATTAACCGAAAATAGACTTCACTTAAGCAAGCGGAAGGTAGCTCTTTATTTGTTTCTTTTTGTTTGAATAAAGTGGATGTTAAAAAAGCAGTGATATTATTGCTGATTCTACTATTGGTGTACCAGGATGGAAAACCATACCCGGATTTTTAAACTGGCATGGTATTTATATTTTTTAAAATGAATCATTAAAAATAAAATATTATGATCACAAGAAAATTTTCTGGATTGAGATGGTGGGAAATCGCATTGATCTCTGTTATCGCATCGGCCGTGGGAGGCCTCGCAAGCGGCTTGTCTTCAGTTAAAGAAAAGAAGGTTTATAATAAAAAACTGTTGCAGGCACCCTGGGCGCCACCCGCGTGGGTATTTGCACCGGCCTGGACGATTAATAACTTCTTCCTGCTCCTGGCTTTGCAGCGGTTGATTAAATCCGATATTCCGCAAAAAAAGAAATTATTGTTATTGCAGGCCGGGATCTGGGTAGTGTTTTTCTCTTTCGGTTATGTTTATTTTAATCGGAAAAGCCCGGTATTGGCCGCTGGCTGGACAATGACTGATGCTGGCCTCGCTGTAGCCAGTTTTACATTGGCCTTTAAGACGGACAAAAAATTAGCTTACCATTATTTGCCCTTATCAGCCTGGACAGTTTTTGCAAGTACCATTGCCGGCTACCAATTACTGAAAAATCCAGACCCGGTATTTGGCACGAAGGCATTGCTTAATTAACAGTTGATCGTTGCGGCACCGGCTATGAAAATATATGTTTTTCAGCCTAAAGGCAATGGTACAATTTCACTATGAGCCAATCATTATCAATATCTTTATCAGGTGCAAAAAATTATTAACGTCTTTTTGTGGGGGCTTGGCATAAGCTTTCTCGGCTCCTTGCCATTAGGTACATTGAATATAGCAGCGATGCAGATCGGCATCCAGGAAAGTATCAAAGATGCGCTTTGGTTTTCTTTCGGCTCTTTATTTGTAGAGATGATCTATGTAAGGATTTCCCTGGTGGGCATCGATTGGGTACGTAAACAACAGCGTTTAATGAAGGCTATGGAATGGATCACGCTTGCGATCATTACGGCACTTGCAATAGGTAGTTTTATTGCGGCTTCCAAGGGGAACGGCGCTGCAAAAAATGTGCTGTTAAACAATAATATGCATCGTTTTTTATTGGGCATGTTCATGTGTGCCATCAACCCGGTGCAAATTCCTTTCTGGTTTGGGTGGAGTACGGTTTTGTTTACGAAAAGAGTGCTGGAGCCCCGGCCTTCCTTTTACAATACTTATATTGTGGGCATTGGCTTAGGCACATTAACAGGTAATTGCGTTTTTATTTTTGGTGGTAAATGGATGGTCCAGCGCATTGCCAACAGTCAGCAATACCTTAACTGGGTGATTGGGGGAATATTCACAATCACTGCTTTGATACAATTTATCCGGATCATGAGAAGGAAAGATGCTATTTCAAAATTTGCACAAACATAGGGAATATCCTTCGCAAGGGCCAGGCAGTGGATGTCCCTACATTTCCTCCGCCCATCTGTCCCGTTCCTCCGGGCTGAATTTCCAGGGTGCAAAATTATTTTCGATATTGCTGAACATGCCGTTCCATTCCTGCGGCGCATTACTTTCTTCCATGATCAGGGAGCGGCGCAACTCTAAAATTATATCGAGGGGATTGATACTGACCGGGCATTCTTCTACGCAGGCATTGCAGGTAGTGCAGGCCCTTAATTCTTCTACGGTAATGTAATCGTGCAACAGGCTCTTTCCATCCTCTTTGAATTCGCCATTGGCATTGATATTTTTACCTGTTTCCTGCAACCGGTCGCGCGTATCCATCATTATTTTACGTGGACTCAATAATTTCCCTGTTTGGTTAGCCGGACAAGCCGCACTGCACCTGCCGCATTCAGTGCAGCTATAGGCATCCAACAGGTTTTTCCAGCTCAGGTCAAAAACATCTTTTGCCCCGAATTTCATTATGGGTGCATCACCCGCAGGGGCCAGTTCAGGTTGCATCATATACTTCACTTCATTCTGAACGCTTGGCATATTGTCCATTTTTCCCTGTGGCTCCAGTCTTGCGTAGTACGCGTTAGGAAAGGCAAGCATGATATGCAGGTGTTTACTGTAGGGCAGGTAATTTAAAAAAGCAAAAATGCCGATAATATGCAGCCACCAACAACTTCTTTCGATTACCATTAGTGCTGATCCGTTTACCCCGCTGAATAACGGCGACAGTAACCCGGAAAAAATAAAATTGCCCGTACTTTGATAATGCTCGATTCCCTGTAGTTGTAATGCACGATCGGCGGCATTCATCGTCAGGAAAAGGCTCATCAAAATTATTTCAGCGATCAATATATAATTAGCATCACTGCGCGGCCAGCCATTAAGGTCTCTGCTTATGAAACGCCTTAATTTAATAATATTTCTCCTGTATAAAAAAATGATGCAGACCAGGATCACACCCGCAGCCAACACTTCAAAGAAGTTGATGAGAAAAGTGTAAGCAGCGCCCAGGAAAGGAAGGAAGAGGCGGTGAGTGCCAAATATCCCATCAAGCACGATCTCCAATACTTCAAGATTGATAATTATAAAGCCGGCGTAAATAACGAAGTGCATCACCGCTACCAGTTTATTTTTGAACATTTTCTTTTGTCCGAGTGCAAGCAGTAACAGGTTTCTCCAGCGTTGCGCCGGGTTATCGGTGAGGTTCTCCGGCTTACCTAAAAATATATTGCGCCGGATCTGCAAAATATTCTTTGTAAACAGCCAAACCGCAAAACCAGCAAACACAATAAAAATTATTTGAAATATAAGGTGCATATAAATGGGAATGAGCGTTGACTGATCAATGATGAGTGTTACGAGCGGCCAGGACTCATCACTTATCAGCTCAGATTTATAAAGTTAATTATCAAACATCAATTATACGAATTATGTGGAATTATTGATTATTGGTATAAATTCGTGCAAATACTTTTAAGCAGCTTAGAATGGGAGAGAAAAAATATATACTATCGAAGGAGGTGGTGGAAAAAAAACTTCGCCGGATGGCGCTGCAGGTGGCCGAACAAAATTATGAAGAACCACAGCTGGTATTAATCGGGATCAGGGAAAACGGTATCGTCATAGCCAATAAAATAAGCGCCTACCTGCAGGAAATATTTAAGGGCGAAATACTGGTGATTGAGCTTACGATAAATAAAAAAAGACCTGCTAATATAAAACTTGAGCCGATGATAGACTTTAACGGCAAGGCCATTTTATTAATTGACGATGTGGCTAACAGCGGCAGCACCATGCTTTATGCGTTAAAGCCCTTACTGGAAACCTATCCCAAAAAAATACAAACACTCGCCCTGGTGGAACGAACCCATAAGTCATTTCCAATAGATGTAGACTATGTCGGACTCTCAATTTCAACCACGCTGGATGAACATGTTTATGTAGAAGTAGAAGGTGACGAGGTCGGCGGAGCCTGGATGAAGATACCGTAGGGATCGGCTCGCGCCCCCCTGCGTCTCCTGGGATCCAATCAAAAATACAACGCATTTACCTTAAATTTCCCATTCGAAAATTCCAAACTGGGCGCCGGGAACTTGAAAGCGCTCAATACAGTAAATAACAGCCGCACTCCTTTTTTCTTTGTTTTTATTTTCGTGAGGTCGATATCGGGCGACAAATACCACTGACGGTAACGTTTGATGTCGCTTCGGTCGAAAATCACTATGCCATTGTCATCTTTGGCGATATTGCTCCTGGCACCGTACATGCCGTCGGCACCATAACCCACAGAAACTGCCAGCCAGGACGGAAGGTTACTTTTCGGGAAAAACGCCTTCAGGTTAACGCTCGCCCAGTAGGTTTGGGCATTGTAATCTTTTATGAACCGTTCGGTGATCGTTTTCCCATAAATCTTATCGGCCCGGTTATTTAATTGAGGATCGCCGTAATTATTTTTGTGGAAAGAGAATTTCAGCTTTATGCGCTGGTCGTTCCAGGCCAGTTCCTGTGCGATCAGGGTTCCGCTACCTAAAATATTACCGGCAAAGTCGCCCCAGCTCCAGCCCCATTCTGCGCTAAATCCGTCGAGGATCTCGATGACGGTTTGATAAAACGCCCCGCTTAGTCCTCCGTACCAGATCCTTTTTTTGCGTTCAATACCCGTCCACCGCCACAACTCCATGCTCATGCGGCTTTCAATATATGCACTGTACATATGGCCCACCTTATCTACCTGAAGCCATTCTGCATTGTCGTTAAAAAAGTGGAAACTACTGCGGGGGTAATCGGCATACCATTCGGCATTTAGTGCGACCAGCAACGCAGAATACTCCAGGCCATTAGAGATGGCGACAAAACGTACCCTTGATTTTACCTGTTTCGGAGTCAATATCCGGGTGGCCTGTTCCGGGGTAACGGGGGACCTTTCAACGACTGTATCGGCAACGATATCCTGTTTCGATATCATTGCGGAATCTTGCGCGGCCATGGATAAGTTACAAATGATCGCGAAGAAACAAGTCAATAAAGGCCTGAAATAACAAGGTTGGCTATTTTTCCCTTTTACCGAAAGAGAAGATAAGGAAATCATATTTTCCAGGAAAGCCTGTCTATGTACGAATGTTTGGCCCATAAAAAACAAATTTACTGCTATATGCATTATTATGGGCGAAACAATTATTTTTGAGTTTATAAATAAAAACCATATGGATCAAAACATTCAACAAAAAGTCGACAATTGGCTATCCGGCAATTATGAGCAATCCGTTAAAGATGCCATCATCAAATTGCAAAAAGAAAACCCGGATGAACTAGCTGATGCATTTTATAAAAACCTGGAATTCGGTACGGGCGGCCTCAGGGGTATCATGGGCATCGGCACCAACCGCATTAATAAATATACGATCGGGATGGCGACGCAAGGCTATGCCAATTACCTGAAGCAAAGTTTTGGTGAAGATGTAAAAGTTGCGGTGGCGCATGATTGCCGGAACAACAGCCGTTTTTTTGCCGAGACTACAGCCAATGTTTTTGCTGCCAACGGCATAAAAGTTTTTTTATTCGATGCCTTGCGCCCAACGCCTGAATTGAGTTTTGCCATCCGAAGTTTGAAGTGCCAGGGCGGCGTCGTTTGTACTGCTTCTCATAACCCAAAAGAATACAATGGTTACAAAGCTTATTGGGACGATGGCGCACAAATGGTAGCGCCGCATGATGAAAATGTGATCATCGAAGTAGAAAAGATCGCGTCTGTAGATGATGTAAAATGGAGCGGTGGAGAAGCAAATATCACCATCATCGGAAAGGAGATGGATGAGACCTATCTTGATATGGCAGCCGGCCTGAGCGTGTATCCCGAAGTTTGCAAAGAGCAACATGACCTCAAGATCGTTTACACACCGATACACGGCAGCGGCATTATGCTGGCGCCTGCGTTACTGGCAAAATTTGGTTTTGACAATGTGCACATAGTTGAAGAACAAAGTAAACCGGACGGCAATTTTCCGACGGTAGTTTATCCAAACCCGGAAGAAAAGGAAGCCATGAGCATCGGTCTTAAAATGGCCAGGGAACTGGATGCGGATATTTTATTGGGTACCGACCCGGACAGCGACCGCGTGGGTATCGGCGTAAAAAATACAGCAGGAGAATGGGTACTGATGAATGGCAACCAGACAGCGGTGCTGGCTTTTAATTATATGATCGAAGCCAGGAAGACAAAAGGGATTTCTCAGCCAAACGATATGGTCGTTAAAACAATTGTTACCACGCAGATGATCGACACCATCGCGAAAGCAAACAATATCAGTTGTTATAATGTGCTCACTGGTTTTAAATGGATCGCTTCGCTGATCAAAGAAAAAGAGGGCAAGGAAAAGTATATAATTGGTGGCGAAGAAAGTTTTGGCCTGATGGTAGGGGATGAGGTCAGGGATAAGGATGCGATCAGTGCGGTGGCATTGCTGTGTGAAATGGCGGCGTATGAAAAGAGCAAAGGCAGGAGCCTGTATGCAAAGATGATCGACCTGTATGTGCAATATGGCATGTACAAGGAAGACCTGATCAGTATTACTAAAAAAGGAATGAACGGAGCAGCTGAGATCTCCCAGATGATGCAGGGTTACCGGGATAATCCACCATCTACCATTGATGGTGTAGCAGTGGCGGAGCTGCTGGATTACGATTTGCAAATCGGCAAGAATTTGCAAACCGGTGAAAGCTGGAAGATAAACCTGCCTAAAAGCAATGTGCTTCAGTTTGCACTAAGTGACGGCACTAAAATTTCGGCAAGGCCGAGTGGAACTGAACCAAAGATCAAATTTTATTTTAGCGTAAATACGACCCTTGCGTCTCCTGAAGGTTTTGATGAAGCAGAAAAAGCCTGCGACGATAAGATCGCGAGGATCGTGAATGATATGGGGCTAAAATAATAGTAACGATTTTTTTAAGTTTGGGTTTTACAAACGGGTTGCCAACCTTCAATGACTGCCAGAAGCATTTTAGCAGATCACAGGGTTGGCAACCCTTAATTTTTTAGGGAGCCTGTTTTGATACTTATATTTATTTATCTTGCAACAGCTTTGGCCCACCCTTTTACCAAACCGGCAATATGAGAAAATTTTTACCCCTGCTCCTGGTGTTGTATTCATTTGTTGCCGGTGCCCAATCCGGTACGGAAGCGCTCAGGCAAAAATCACTCACACTGCGCCGCTTTTTAGAACAAAACCACTACCAGCCCCTGCGATGGGATGATTCAGCTTCTACAAGATTATATGACCGGTGGATGGAAGTGCTGGATGATGATAAATTGATATTTTCAAAAACAGAAACTGAGCAATTAGCTCCTTACCGCATCAGGCTGGATGAGGAAATGATGGGCAGGGAATGGAATTTTTTTAATAAGTCGATGCTGCTGTATAAATCAGGCTTGCAGCGGGCAGACAGCATTATCAAAAATATTTTAGCGAAGCCTTTGGATTTTGCCGTTGCGGACAACCTCAAATGGCCGCTGGCAGACTATACAGCGAACGGCGCCGAAATTTATCAAACCTGGCAAAAATATTTAAAGTGGAAGGTATTACGGTCAGTTTCGGATATGTTGATGGATTCGGATAATGCAAAACTTAACGAGTTGCAACAGCCAGTCAAATTTGCCGGTTTTGAAATAAAGGCAAGAGAAAATGTAAAGAAGCAGGAACTGTTATGGGTTCAAAATAAATTATCGGCATTGGCACCTTCGGGCAAAGAACCAGAAGACAATTACCTGGCCGCCATTAGCTGGTGCTACGACCCGCATACCACTTACATGAACGCAGATACCAAAACTGATTTTGAAACTGAATTAAGTGGACTCGAATTTAGTACGGGTTTTGAAATGGATGAGAATGAAAAAGGAGAGTGGGTGATCAGTTATCTTGTTCCCGGCGGACCTGCCTGGCGAAACGGAGAACTGCACAAAGGCGATGTGATATTGAAGATCAGGTCGGGCGAAAAACCTGAACTTGCGTTGGCTGATGTTACCAAAGAGCAATTAGGTAGGATCTTTGAAGGAAGCAGCAGCGAAAAAATTACGATCACGGTACGAACCGTAGGCGGCGCGCAGAAAACAGCGGTACTAACCAAAGAAAAAGTTACCAACGAAGAAGGGGTCGTTAAGAGTTATGTTTTAAATGGAGCGAAAAAAATAGGCTATATCACTTTGCCCGGATTTTATGTAAAGGAAGGGGACGAGGACAATATGAACGGTTGTTCCAATGACGTGGCGAAAGAAGTAGTTAAGTTAAAAAAAGATTCGATCGCGGGTCTGATACTGGATCTGCGCTTTAATGGAGGCGGGTCATTGTTCGAAGCGCTTGAGCTGGCAGGTATTTTTATCAATGAAGGATCGCTTACTTCTACCAGGGATAAAGCAGGTAAGGTACGTTTTTTAAAGGATCCCAACAGGGGCACGATCTATGACGGTCCGTTGCTGGTAATGGTAAATACCCTGAGCGCTTCGGCGTCGGAATTAGTAACGGCTGTCCTGCAGGATTATCACCGTGCCTTGGTCGTCGGCAGTCCGACTTATGGCAAAGGCTCGGCGCAGGTGATTTTGCCAATGGATACTACCGGCGACTTTTCCAAAACAACTAAGTTTAACAGTTACGTTAAAGTTACACATGCCAAATTTTACCGGGTAGATGGCTCTACCACCCAATGGAAAGGAGTGATACCGGATATTGAATTGCCCGACATGTACGCAATGGACAGGCTCAGGGAAAAAGGCACGGTATCGGCCTTGAAACCTGACAATTCAAAAACCGCGATATACCAGCCCTTGCCGGCAATACCCTTTGCTGAATTAAAATCCAACAGTAGCGCGAGAGTGAGCAATAGTAAAGATTTTACAGCTATCAGTACTTTCCTGGCCTGGTATAAAAGTATGGACGGAGTAAGAAACATTCCATTGCAATGGACCGGGTATTATGCCTATTACAAAAAAGTGACGGACATGTACCGCTCCATTGAAAGCGATATAAACAAGGTAAATAACATGCTTGTAGCAACTAATAATAGTCTTGACGGGCAGCGAACCCAATTTATCAGTGAACAAAGTAAAAATGTCAATGAAGTAAATATCAAACGGATAGAAAAAGATAGTTATGTAGCCGAGTCTTACAGGATAATGCAGGATTGGCTGAGATGATGAATGATAGTAATGAATTGTGGTGATGAGGCAGACACAATTTTCATCATTCATCCCCGTTTTTTTTACTGACTACTAATCATTCATCATTCACCATTCATCATTCATCAATTAACCTAACAAATATTATGAAACAACTTTCCTTTTTAATTACCATTGCGCTGTTTTTATTGTTGGTTCCCGCCAAAATGTTTTCCCAGGATTTTGATAACCCCGGTACTTACATGGGTTACATCAATAAGCAGCACCAGTTAATTGCGAAAAGATTTCTTGCTTACAACAGCGCTTCCTCACATGGAAAAAAAGCGAAAAAAGTCGAAGAGTTAAAGTCGAAATTATTGGATGAGATACAGGAAAGCAAGATGAACATCAGCGGTATGCCTTCATTTAAAAATGATAAATCCTACCGCGATTCCGCTGTTTCTTTTATGAAACTATATTACAATGCCTTGAATGAGGATTATAGCAAGATCGTTAATATGGAAGAGATCGCTGAGCAGTCCTATGACCTGATGGAGGCCTACATGCTGGCGAAAGAAATGGTCGATAAAAAAATGGATGATGCCAGTGCCGCGCTTCAGGCTGTGGGCAAAAAATTTGCCGCCGATCACGATGTTAAATTAATAGAAAGCCAGGATGAGATTGATGTGATGATGAAAAAAGTAGGTGAAACGATCGGCTATTATAACCCGGTCTACCTGGTGTTTTTTAAGAGTTTTAAGCAGGAAGCCTACCTGGTAGAGGCGATCGAAAAAAAGAACATCAACGGGATAGAACAAAACAGGAATTCCCTGCTTCAATTCTCGCAGGACGGGCTTGCGAAGCTGCAAAAATTCACTTCGTTTCACGGCGATAATTCATTGGTCACAAATTGCAGGCGCTTACTCGAGTTCTATGTAAAAGAAGCGACAGACAAGGTTCCGGCTATATCTGATTATTTATTAAAACAGGAAGCTTTTGACAAAATGAACAAAGAGTTTGAAAAAAAATCAGACCCAACCAAAGATGAAGTAACCGCTTTTAACAAGTCTGTGAAAGATTTAAATAGTGCGGTAAAAACGTATAATACCAACAACAATTCACTCAACCAAAGCAGGAGCGATCTGCTCAACAATTGGAACAGCGCGGTGGATACCTTCTTTGACAACCAGATGCCGACTTACAATTAAATGAATACCGTAATATTAATAATACGCTGCTTACTCCTTACAATTTTTTATCTTGCGGTTAATCAAAACAATAGCCTGTTAACCTGGTAAATGCCAGGGAACAGGGCGATAATAATAAAATTGTTTGATAACCTTTTAACTCTCCCGGTACTTTTTCCCTTGGTTAAAAGTAAATAGCGGAGCCACTTTTATGAGAAACTACGAAGATACATACCGCCACAAAGGCTTACGTAAAAAATTAATTGATGGCCTTCGGGAAAAAGGTATTACCGATGAAGGAGTGCTGGAAGCGATGTCGAATATTCCACGCCATTTTTTTTTAGATAGCGCCTTTGATGAGATCGCTTATGAGGACAGGGCTTTCCCTATCAGTGAGGGACAAACGATTTCGCAACCTTATACCGTGGCTTATCAAACACAATTGTTGCAGGTAAAGCCTTACGACAAAATATTGGAGATCGGCACGGGTAGTATTTACCAGGCAACTGTATTAGCGGAGATGGGGGTAAAAGTATTTACCATCGAAAGACAAAAGGTATTGTTTGAAAAGACAAAACGCTACATTTTTAAAAGTAAATATCCCAACCTGAAGTTTTTTTTTGGTGATGGCTATGAGGGGTTACCGACCTATGCGCCTTTTGATAAAGTGATCATTACGGCGGCAGCGCCGGTTATTCCACCTAAACTTGTACAGCAATTAAAACCCGGTGGTAAAATGATCATTCCCGTAAATGAAGGAGCCAATCAACGCATGTTGCGCCTTACAAAAAATGCGGACGGTTCTACCAGCGAAGAAGCTTTTGAGCATTTTTCTTTTGTAAAAATGTTGCCGGGGAAGAGGGGATAAATTTCTAATGTGAAAATTTGACAATGAATTGTGCGGCCGGTCTTATCGCTTCTGCACGTAAGCCAAGGAAGTCCTACCCCGGCACGCCGCTGCTGTGTTTCCGACCGGCAGTCGAAGTTCATGCCATTAAAGATATTTATATGCTAAAACCTGATCTAATAAATCAACTAAGCAGGATCGTATAACCTTACACAGGCAAAATGAAACAACAAATTGGTTATGAAATTATTTTCTAAGATCGCCTTTATCTGCAACATAAGTTTTTTGATATTTATCTTACTTGCCTACATTGAATTCAATCATAAAAAAAATAAAGCGGGAGATAGCATCATGCCATTGCCTTTTTTTACCGGCATCTTTGTGATACTTGGAGAGTTGGCGATTTTTATCAATTTGATTTTTTGTTTGGTAGTTTTGGTTCTGTTGCTTTCAAAAAAAATGATACGGGTTCCCCGATGGCTTCTTATCGTTAACTTCATATTTCTGTTGGCACAGGTTTATTATTTTTTTATTTAGCAAAACAAAATGATACATAACATTTTAAAGGACAAGCCCACAAAATTATTTATCGTATTCACGGCCTTTTTTGTAGCCAATGCTTTAATAGCTGAGTGTATCGGCGGAAAGATATTTTCATTGGAAAAATTGTTTGGCCTGTCACCTTCCCATTTTACTTTATTTGGTCAGAAAGATCTGTCGTTTAACCTTACCTGTGGCGTATTGTTATGGCCCCTTGAATTTGTGATGACAGATATAGTCAATGAATATTATGGCCCGAAAGCGGTTAGAAGGATATCATACACCGCGGTGGCATTGATCACTTATGGGTTTGTAATGTTTTATTTCGCGATGTCTGTTCCGCCTGCGGATTTTTGGTATGGCTCCGGCGTACAAAGTGGAATACCGGATATGAGCAAGGCTTTCAATGGTATTTTCGGGCAGGGGATGTGGATCATCCTTGGTAGTTTGGTCGCTTTTTTAGTAAGCCAGGTGGTAGATGTAACCGTGTTCCATAAAATTAAAAGATATACCGGAGAAAAGAAAGTCTGGCTCAGAGCAACAGGATCCACGATGATATCCCAGCTGGTGGATAGTTTCATCGTGCTTTTCATTGCCTTTAAAATAGGAAAGGATTGGAGCTGGCAACTGGTACTCGCCATTTGCCTGGTCAATTATACCTATAAATTCACGATGGCAATTATTCTTACCCCGGTAATTTACCTGGCAGAAAAATGGATCGACAAATACGTAGGGCATGAAGCTGCGATAACAATGAAGCAGGCTGCAATGGGTAAAAAAGGTGTTTAGGCAAAATCTGCCAATTGTTGTTCAAAAGATGTGTCGGACCTGAAATTTGCAACTGTCTTAAATTTATTTCCGTTGCCATAGCCAAAGCCCCTGTTTGTAGCAGTAAACGTTAGAAAAGCAACGGCTTTTGAAAATTTGGTTGCTTGAATGCCATTAATAAAGACGGCCACACCAGTCAAAGCTCACTGATATGCTGCAATGTTCCCAGCTTCCATTTATTGCTGATAAGGACGTTGACCGGAAGATAAATGAGGAACCGATAAATTCTTTAATCTTTTACGCAACGAACGGACAACCCTTGCGCCCGGTATTGCTCAGGAAAAGAATAACCATCAACAGAGTTTGAAAAAACATTTAACTGATATCCAAAGGCAAATTCAGTCCACCATAACCCGGCGCGTCCTAAGCCATATGGATTGTCCTCGTTATTGTTTCTTGCGCTGCCAGGCAGGCCAGTAAAGCCAGAACTATTAGTAGCTCCGCTTTCAAATAGCCAATGCCCGGTGCCTGTTTCTTTTAATGCGCTACCTGCTACCTGGTCCCCGCCAAACATGTTTATCATATCTTCCCAGTCTGCTTTAGTGGACACATGCCAACCTACCGGAGCAAGCCCTCTTGGATCCGCAACAGCATAATAATTATATAATTTTCCGTAAACCGGGCCATAATTTGTGGAGTCATTTGACAAATAACACCATGCGCCCGTTGTTAAATTTTCCCATTCCTTTATATCAGTTACCTGGGGTATTGGATCCCCATTCCGGTATGTGTCAACATCCAGGTTTGTTTGCATCCAGGTGTGATTACAGATACGTACGGTTGGTATATCAAGTGTTGTAAAAGACATTGTTTTACCATACGCTACCTTATTTGCAGCGGAATTGTTAACATCCCTCTTCTCTATAAAATATGTTCTTACATAATAAGTAGTCGAGGGATGTAAGGCAAGTAAATTGGCGGAGAAGGTTCCCCCTGAAGATATAAAATTTGCAACATGGTCATTAATATCAGGATAAGTATTTGTTGTGCTCCAGCAAATACCTCCATCTTTATCATTTGACATAAGGCCACTCGTGCCTTTTATACGCGCTACTGTCGATGTGATAGATTTTATCTCATCAATTATTGCCGGAGCCCCAACAGGTTTATTGGAATCTATTTTTGAACAAGACGATAAAAATAGCACTACTACCATAAGGCAGACAGAGAAGTTTTTTTTCATGTTAGTTTATTTAATAATTCTTGTTTGGTGAAAAGTGTCTGGCTTTGGGGCGCAGTTGGCTTACATGAATTGATGGATATAAAGATGAAGGGGTTTTATGGTAATTATTCTTTATGGAAAAAGAATAAACAAATATATAAATATTTGTGAATAAACAAAATGTTATAAAAATTATTTTATGGTCATGAAATTAAAAATGCCGTCTTTGCAGATCATGTTTGATAAGCGTTTTCGTACTCGCGCACTACTGCTTTTCGTCTTATTGATGATAAAGTAATTTTACTGGTATAAGCTTATTCAACGATGCGCTTATCAAATTTGAGGATTTTTGATTTTCATGAATCTCATTAAATTTTAGAAATTTAGTCTATCAGAAGTCTGAATTTTTGCTGTCTGGCCGAATGGCACACAAGCGGTGAATTTACAATTGTGTAAACAACTTCCAGTCTATTTCGTGCATTCGTGGCCATAAAAAAAGCATGGCCATTGCCATGCTAATAAGATCTGAAAAAAAATTATATGTTTTTTTAAATAATCAAGTAATTAATTCAACCACCTTCTCATGTGAAGAGAAGTACGTTGTCTTTTTTGACGATTCCACATATCAACGGCTCCAAAAATTCGATTTAAATCTTCCTGCTTTACATTTGTAGCGAGGGTCTCTTTTGTTTCCTTTAATAATTCTTCCAGTTTTTGATCTTTGTTTAAGGTACTAACACCCAAAGTGTCACTTTTCATATCTCTAATTTTAATTTACTAATTAACATCCGCAGGAACCAGTAAAAAATGGCGCTATCCGGATTTTTCCTTAGCAGGCAATAGTTAGAGGGGCAGGATTACCGTATAAATACGGTTTTGCGGCGCAAAGATACAGCTTTATAGCTTAGCAGCAAAACGATTGAAGCTTTTAATTGAAAATACTATAAACAAGATTACTTACAAAGAGGTATAAGTAATTTGCTATCGGCGCATTTGCTGTATCAATGCTGCTTACAGGCATTTTTCGGCACGGATTTTTCGACCTTATTTAAATGTTATTGCTTTTTGTTTTTTCACTCAAATCAATATCTTTGATACGAAAAATCTATAACTAAAATGATAAAACAGGTTTCACTGGTTGTTTTATCAATACTGGTGGTTTTCTTTTTTACTACGATTCAGCTATTTGGCCAGGAGATTTCCGGACAAAAAGATACCTTCTTTTTATCGAAAAAGAAGGGCCTTTTAGGAAAACTGGGTAAAAGTATCTCTGTAGACGCGCCCGGCGTGTTACCGGTAAAAACTGCCAATCCATATATTGTCCACGCCGGCAAGACGGTTCGTTTTATCGCCATATTGAGTTTGGGCTTTGAGCGCAATATTTATGATACCAGTAAAATAAAAAATACATTCAGCGTTGTAATTGCGAACGCTTTCCACAAAAACACCCGCGAAAAGATCATCGCCAATAACCTGTTCTTCAAGGAAGGCAGTAAAATAAATCCTTACCTGATTGCGGATAATGAGCGCCATCTGCGCGACCAGGTATATATCCAGGATGCCCGCATTTTGGTAGTCGGCGTACCCGGAAGCACCGACCTGGCGGATGTTATCGTCCTAACAAAAGATGTATTTTCTATTGGCGGTAATGTCAATGTCAGCGGTGTTCAAAGAGCAAGAGTGGGAATAAAAGAAGCAAATTTCAGCGGCAGCGGATCACAGATCTCCGTCACTACCTTTTACGAAAAAGACCGTAACCCTAATTTTGGATATGGCGCCGAATTGATCAAAAGGAATCTCAAAGGGTCCTTTATCGACTGGACGGTTGGATTTCAGACCTACAAGAGTGCCTTTAACAGTGGCAGAAATGAAGAAAGTTATTTTTACACCCGTTTTGAAAAACCACTGGTAACGGTCTATATTCCCTGGATCGGCGGCGGGGATTTTTCGTACAGCAAAACAAATAATTTTTACATAAAAGACTCCCTGTACAGGAGCGATTATAAATATAGTTACTACAATGCGGATGCCTGGTTCGGGTATAATTTTGGCAGTAAAAAGTTGCTTGCTGAAGACTTTGGTAACCGGGTAAGAAAATTGGTTGCAGTCAGGGGACTATACCAGCGCTTCAACCAATTGCCCCAAAAAAATCAAACCGTTTATGATTACCGGTATGCTGATATCTCCGGAGCGCTCCTGGCGGTCAGCGCTTTTAAACAGGTATTCTACCGCACTAATTTTATTTACGGTTTTGGAATCAATGAAGATGTGCCGGAAGGCTTTACCGCTTCGCTGATCGGCGGGTTAACAGACAAAGAGAACCGGACCAGGAGTTATTACGGGGTGGATGCCCAGCGCAGCCACTTTAACAAGAAAGGTTTTTATAGTACTTACACCTTGAGGTTTGGTGGCTACTCCTATAAAAATAAATGGGAGGATGTTGATTTATTGCTGGGAGTAGATCATTTTACAAGACTAAATAAATGGGGTAGCAAATGGCTCAACCGCAACTTTTATAGTGTATCATTTACGCAACAAATGCGGCCGGTTTTAAATGAGCCACTTTTTTTGCGCAGTATGTTTGGCCTCCCATATTATGATAATACTACGATCAGGGCCGATTTAAGGGGAACGCTTAAGGGGGAAAGCGTTTTTTATAACATGAATAAATTCTGGGGTTTCAGGATGGCCCCCTTTATATTCGGAGATATGAGCGTGGTAAGGCCCATCAATCAATCGTATAACAAAAGTGACCTTTACAGTGCCTGGGGCGCTGGGATAAGGACACGTAATGAAAACCTTATTTTTGGTACGATTGAACTGAGGGGATATGTGTTTCCGCGGCCGATCGGCATAATGAAGGGATACAAAGTAGAAGTGACAACCAGTCTACGTTTTAAATACAACAGTACATTTATACGCAAACCTGATTTTGTACTACCGAATTAATAATAGAAAAAACTGCTAAAAAAATGAGTTTTATCATTAATAAACCATTAATTTGCAAAACAAAAAAATAGCCCTCCTGTAGAAACAGAAGGACTTTAACGATTGCTTGCTATATGAAATTCTTATTTTAAACTTTTAGCTGACATTGTCAGTTTAAACTCTACTGCACTAAGTGTGCGACTACTAACGATTGGTTGCTTTTTTAACGATTGCCTGCTATATGTACTTTTTGTATACCTTTCTTTTCCAAAAGTAAGGCGTGTTTTGTTACTCTCATAACCAACTTATGAGTGTTTTTATTATGCTAAAAGTTGGTTTTTGTTACTGAAATCCTCTTTGGCACTACATTATAGAAAAATAAATTAATGATGCCCACCCGATTTACCGATACGCTATTTCAGTTAATAAAAACACTTGAAAAGGCTGAAAAGAGAAATTTCAAGCTCTATATTAAAAGAAGTTCGGGTAACGAGGACCTTAAAATAATCGAATTGTTTGATGCCCTTGACAAATTAAATGAATATGACGAGGGTGTTTTGCTAAAAAGGCTTTCCTCAATCAAAAAGCCGCAGTTATCTAATACCAAGGTTCATTTATACAAACAATTGCTTGCCAGTCTGCGGATATTAAAAAGTACCGATAGTATCGATATGCAGTTAAACGAGCAGCTCGATCACGCCAGGATCCTCTACAACAAAGGCTTGTACTTGCAGAGCCTGAAAATATTGGAGAAATTAAAAGAGACTGCGAAACACCATAATAAATTTAATTTTTTGACACAGGTAATTTCCTGGGAAAAAAAAATCGAGACGTTGCACATTACAAGGAGCATGCAGGATAGGGGCGAACAGCTGTCGGCTGAAGCGGTGGAAGTTAATGCACGTGTGGATATGGTTGCCAAATTATCCAACCTGGCGCTGCGATTGTATAGCTGGTATATAAAAAACGGCCATGCGCGCAATGAAAAAGATGAAACGGGGGTTATAAACTTTTTAAAAAATAACCTTCCGGAAAAAGCGCACGAGCAGACTGGTTTTTACGAAAGGCTTTATTTATACCAGAGCTATTGCTGGTACGCTTTTATCCGCCAGGATTTTTTAATGTATTACCGCTATGCCCAGAAATGGATCGATATATTTCACGAGCGGCCACTGATGATACGGGTCGAAACCGGCTACTATATCAAGGGCATGCATAATTTACTGAATGCACATTTCGATTTAAGGAACCACCAGAAATTTGAACTTGATCTTCAGCATTTTATAAAATTTTCCAAAACACCGGTGGCTAACCAGCATGACAATCATCGCATCCAAACTTTTATTTACATCACCAGCGCAAAAATAAACCAGCATTTTATGCAGGGCACATTTGCGGAGGGATTAAAAGAAGTGCCGCTTATTGAAGAGAATTTAACAGAATACGCTCTTTATTTAGATAACCACCGGCAATTGGTATTTAATTATAAAATAGCCTCTCTTTATTTTGGAAGCGGCAATTATGATGTTTCCATCGATTACCTGCAGAAGATCATAAACGGCAGCGAGGGGATGCGGAACGACCTGCAATGTTATGCCAGGTTGTTGCACCTGATGGCGCATTATGAATTGGGC
>JBDSLD010000414.1:0-39785 GCA_039916545.1 Ferruginibacter sp. | reverse complement strand
TGATCTCGGGATCGGTATAATCTTCTACCATCTCTCCCGGCAAGGAAGTACTTAAAATAGGGTTGTCCAATACATCCAGGATATGGTGGCAAATAACGTTGTCTGGTATGCGAAGGCCGATGGTACTTTTCTTGCTTTGCAGGATCTTAGGCACCAGTTTACTTGCCGGCAATATAAATGTGTAGGGCCCTGGCAAATAATTTTTCAACATCCTGTACAGCGGCGTATCGATGCTCTTGGTGTAATCACTTAAATGGCTAAGGTCGCGACAAATAAAAGACAGCTGTGCTTTTTGAGGGTCTATGTTTTTTATCAGGCATATCCTTTCAATGGCTTTTTGTTGCCTGATATCACAACCCAACCCATAGATCGTATCGGTTGGGTAAATAATTATTCCGCCGTCTTTGAGGCATTCCACTACCTGCCTGATCAGTCTTGGTTGTGGGTTTTCAGGATGTATTTGTACCAGCATATTTTCATTTTTAGTAATACAGCTATATTAATCCATTTTCATCGCAAGGGTTTCTTACCCGGCTGGCAGGTAGCTGTACAAACACCTTGCCGGGCATACCGGATCTTTTTTTCCGGGACGGATAATTTGCCCGGGTAAAATTATATGGTTACCGAATAAAAAATCAAAATTGTCTCAATCGTATCGACCCGCTACATTTCTTGTTAAAGGAAAAGGGAAACCACGATATATTACCTAAAAAATTATCCGTTGATGGCTTAAACCACTCTAATCCACTACTTTTGCAAAAATTTTTAACCATTGATCTGCCTTACCGGTTGGTAAATTTAAACAAAATAACATGTCTTTAATCTCAGTTGGAACCATGGCTTTTGATGCCATTGAAACTCCTTTCGGAAAAGTTGACCAGATCGTTGGTGGTTCCGGAACCTATGTTGCGTACGCTGCCTGCAATTTTATAACGCCTATTCAGCAAATTTCAATCATCGGGTATGATTTTCCACAGGAAGAACTGGAAGAATTGAAAAAACGTGGCGTAGAACTGGATGGGGTGGAAGTGGTGCCGGATAAAAAGTCATTTTTTTGGAGTGGTAAATACCACCTGGATATGAACACACGTGATACGCTGGTGACTGACCTTAATGTATTGGCAGATTTCAATCCTGTGGTGCCGGATAGCTACCAGGGTGCAGAATTTTTAATGCTGGGAAATCTATCCCCCAATATCCAGTTAAGCATCATCAACCAACTGAAAGTAAGGCCGAAACTGATCGCCATGGATACCATGAATTTTTGGATGGATATCGCCCTGGATGATTTAAAAGAAGTCCTGAAGAAAATTGACGTGCTGATGATCAATGACGGAGAAGCAAGGCAATTAAGCGGTCAATTCTCCCTGGTTAAAGCGGCGCGCACCATACTGGAAATGGGGCCTAAATTTTTAGTGATCAAAAAAGGCGAGCACGGCGCCTTGTTATTTCATGAGGACCACGTGTTTTTTGCTCCCGCCTTGCCGCTGGAAGAAGTCTTTGATCCAACAGGAGCAGGTGATACGTTTGCGGGTGGATTTATCGGTTACCTGGCCAAAACAAAAGATATCAGTTTTGAAAATATGAAAACCGCCATTATTGTTGGAAGCGCGCTGGCAAGTTTTTGTGTGGAAAAATTCGGTCCAAACAGGATGAAAGAAATCACGAAGAAAGAAATAGATGACCGTTTGAGTGAATTTGTACAACTGGTGAATTTTGATATCGACCTGGTATAAATAAATTAATAATGATACGCTAAACCGAAGCTCGCAAGACTTCGGTTTTTTATTGTTAAGCACAAAAGTGTATGGCAAACCTTTTTTTATATTTGCAATAAGCTCGACCGGTGCAGATCAACTATTAAAAGTCAGCCGCAAGAAGTACCGGGCTCAAATCATTCGGTAACTTATCGCTTTATTTTTAAGCGGAAGTAAAAAACAAGTTATGTTTATATTAGAAATTATAGCGCTCATTTTCTTGTGTAAAAGAAATGGGGCATTAGCCATTAGAAAAGGATTGAAAGCTGGCTCCTGGAAGTGGTACACTGTGATCGCCTGGCTGGTAGGCGAAATGACCGGGGTTTTATTAGGTATGGGATTTTACCGGCAGGAAGATAGTATCCGTGAAAATATAGTCGGAATCAGCATGCTCGGTCTTACCTGCGCCTTTGGCGGATACCTGTTCATCAAATTTCTGCTGGATAAAAAGCCCGATGCCCTGGACGAAGAGATAAACAGGATAGGTACGGATGACCTTCATCCGCCACGTCAATAACGAACGGTTGAAAAGGTTCTTTTTATATTTGTAACCGCGCTTTTAAGTTATCCTGTAATTTAAAACGAATCGTTTTATAATCATTTTAGCAACCGGTACATGGTTTATGTGCCGTCAATCACTTACTTTGTCGTCTAAAATAGAAATACCTGCTATGACAATAAAAAAATTCTACCGGAATATTATATCTCTTTTATTGCTAATCGTTATCTGCCAGTTGGCCCGGGCCCAGCGCATTGATTCTCTTGTAAATATATTAGATAGCAGGTATCCGCAGGAAAAAATTCATTTACATTTAGACAAAGCTTACTACAATGCCGGTGAAACGATCTGGTTTAAAGCTTACCTCTCCGCTGATAACCTGGCGGCTCCTATCAGCAAGACCATGTATGCTGAACTACTAAACGACAAGGGCAATATTATTGATAGGAAAATGGTGCCGGTGATGCTGTCTGGAGCTTCTTCTAATTTTGACCTGCCCGATACGATAAATTCTTCCCGTCTTTTTATCAGGGCCTACACTTCGTGGATGTTGAATTTCGACTCAACGTTATTGTACCTTAAGCCGATACAAATATTACCACCAAAAAATGCCGCTAAAAAAGCGCCTGTTTCCCCTACTTACAGTGTGCAATTTTTCCCGGAAGGTGGAGATTTGGTCAACGACATTCCTTCGAGAGTTGCTTTTAAAGCAACAGACAACCAGGGCATTCCCATTGTAATAAAAGGTGACATCGTAGACGGAAAAGGAAAAAAAACAACTTCCTTTTTATCTGTGCATGATGGGATGGGATTTTTTTCGCTACAGCCCGCAGCGGGTGAAAAATACAAAGCGGTATGGAAGGATAAAAAGGGGGTGCAGCACGAAACCGTATTACCGGTCGCAAAGGCCCAGGGCATGGTGCTAAGCACTCATCTTACAGACAATCAACTGAATTATACGCTCACCAGGCCGGATAGTGTAGATGCAGTATTTACTTCTTATTATGTGGTGGCACAGATGCAACAGCGAATGGTTTATAGTGCCAAGATCAATATGACAAAGAAGACAAGCGTAACCGCTCCCATTGAAACCGATAGCCTGCCCAATGGCGTATTGCAATTGACTATTTTCAATGCTGGTCAGCAGCCCGTTGCCGAACGCGTCGTTTTCATCAACCACAATAATTATTTCTTTATTACCGACCTGCATTCAGGAGAAAAAAACCTCGGGAAACGGGGTCGCAATACACTACAGATCGATGTAGGAGATGTCCTGTTATCTAATTTATCTATTTCAGTTACCGATGCGGGCCTTAACCCCATTACGAAAAATGAGGAAAACATTTATTCCCAGCTTTTATTGAGTTGCGACCTGAAAGGATATGTTTACAACGCCGCTTATTATTTTCCAGCCGATGAAGATTCTGTTAAACAACACCTCGACTTGGTAATGATGACGAATGGATGGCGCCGCTTTAAATGGGAGGATGTGTTGGCCGGAAACTGGCCCGTTATAAAAAATATGCCGGAAAATTATATCACGATCACTGGTAAAATTTTAGGGCTCTCGAAAAATTTATTATACCAAAAGGAATTGACCGGCATCCTGAAGACTAAAAATGGCGGCACAAATATTTTCAGCATGCCCCTGTCCAGCCAGGGAGAATTTATACAGGATGGCCTGTATTTTATAGACACGGCTAAATTATATTATCAACTAAACAATGATAAAGACAAGACCCTTACCACCTCCGCCAGCTTTTCTTTTAAAAGTAGTTTTCTTAAAATTCCGCCTCAGTCTTTAGCCATGCTTGCAGCACTGTATGCGCCGGAAAGAACAGACAGCGCGGTAATATTGAAGAGTAGCACCATGGCTCTCCTGCAACGAAATCAAGTTGAAAGCAACCGCATAAAAACGTTGGAGACGGTGCAGGTACGCACCAAACAAAAATCGTTGAAGGAAAAATTGGACGAGCAGTACACATCCGGATTTTTCAGTGGCGGCGATGGTTATACTTTTACTACGGAGGATGATCCTTTCGCCAAGTCTTCACCCAGTATATTGGCTTATTTGCAAGGCAAGGTTGCAGGTCTGCAAATTTCCACCACGGGCCAGGGGGGCGCTACCTGGCGGGGAAGTCCGACGAGTTTTTTCCTGAACGAAGTAACAACCGATGTTTCAAACCTACAGTCAATTAATATGAATGATGTAGCACTGATCAAAGTTTTCCGTCCGCCTTTTTTTGGTAGCACAGGTGGCGGAGCAGGTGGAGCGATTGCCATTTACACCAAAAAAGGGGGTGGAGATAATTCGCAGGTGAAAGGGTTACCCTTCGCCATGATCAATGGGTACTCGGTGATAAAAGAATTTTATTCGCCGGACTATGAATTGAAGCCCGAGCCAGATCTGAAAGATTATCGGACCACACTATACTGGAACCCGAATCTATACTTTGATAAAGATACCAGGCGCATAACGATACCCTTTTTTAACAGCGACAATTGTAAAAAAATAAGGGTAACAATTGAAGGCATCAATGAAGCCGGGCAGCTTACAAGAGAAGAAAAGATTATTGAATAATTATATGTAGTCTTTCAATAAAGTTTATGCATTTGTATAGATTATTCGTGTAAACGAATACTTTTTATACATTTGTAAAAACCAACCATTATGTTATCAAAATCTATGCAGGAAGCGCTGAACATGCAGGTAAAACTGGAAGCGTCCTCATCGCAATCATACCTCGCCATGGCTAGCTGGTCGGAGATACAGCCCGGCCTCGAAGGAGTAGCTGAATATTTTTTTATCCAGAGTGAGGAGGAGCGGGTGCATATGTTAAAACTGATGCGGTTTATAAATGAGCGGGGCGGATTTGCGGTGGTACCTGTTTTGGAGCAACCCATCATTACATTCAAGAGCCTGAAAAGCATGTTTGAAGATTTTCTAAACCAGGAAATAGCCGTGTCAAACAGCATCAACGACCTGGTCGATATGGCGCTGACGGAAAAAGATTACGCAACGCATAATTTTTTACAATGGTATGTAAGTGAGCAGATAGAAGAGGAAAAAAGCGCCCGCATTTTAAATGACAAATTAGAGCTGATCGGTGAAGATAAAAGCGGCTTGTATTTATTTGACCGGGACATCATGGCAACCAGGCAAAGAGGCGGTGGCAAGGGCGGAAAGCATTAACACATTCTTTATAAATTTTATAAATAACAAAGCGGTAAAGAGAAATTTTTACCGCTTTGTTATTGGGGGCTGATGCAGGAGAAAATTTGGTCCCCTGCAGTTACTTTTCATAGCATCATCCTTGCGTCGCACACTTGTACGTCATACCACCGGGGATCTGTTAGTGCGATAGCGATGTTTACTAAATGGTCTGACGGTCTCAGTTTGACTATTTAGTAAACAACGCGGCTGGCTATAAACACACCATCACTCACCCGTTCAAGCTGCAGGTCAACCGGAGACTGTCAGACCTGCAGATTAACGCCCGCACCATTAAAACCGCTGCGGACAAGGTGTCCCATTCATGCGATAATCAGTGTCACACCTTTCATCCGACCGTATACCATTTGTTGTCAGCTTTTCCCAGACAAACGCAGCTTCTCCGCTACCGGCGCTCCGTGAAAAACCCAGCTTACCGGTTGTGGCATCATAGGCCATCCCTACCCTCACCCGGTCGGTTTCATTGTATCGCCTGTCAAACAGATCGAGGCTGAGTGTAACAACAAATGCATCGCTGTTGGTAAAATTCATATTGGTGCGGTACCAGGCCCCAATGGCCATCCTGGCATTTTTATACTCGCAGCCAAAGCTGGCAGAACTGTTTTTTGCCTGCTTATAAAAAAGTACACTGGGCAAAAAATAAGAATCGCCCTCTTCATCCATGTCCCATTTATACCGGATATATCCAAACCATTTGCGGGGAAGCTGGCTATAAGTATTAGATGTAAGTGATTCATCCGGCTGGTTGATATGATGAGCGCCACCACCAAACATCCATTTATCCCGGTAATAATATATAAACCCGGCGGCAAAATCAGCAAAGTATTTATTGTTGTTCAGTGCCCTGTCTACACCCGACACAGAACCAGGTATGATCCCTGTATTATCAATCTGGTTGGAAAAATACAGCTTGTCGTAGTTGACTCCCCGGTTGGCTACGCCGGCCTGCAAACCAAGGTGCAGCCTCGAATCGGGCAAACAAAGCGCGTAAGAATAAATGGCATGCAAGCTATTTTTCGACAGGTAACCTTCGCGGGAAGTATTTAACAGAAGCCCTACCCCGCCATGCAGATTTTTGATATACCTGTCCACCCCTACCGCCGCATATTGCATCCCGGAGGGAACATTGATAAAATGGCGTTTATACGTAGCCGTGAAGCGCAGGTCCATTTCACCGTTACCGGCAGAAGCAGGATTTAATGTAAGTGGCGCATTGAACGCCTGTGAAAAAAAAGGGTCCTGCGCAATGGCACCAAAGCCAGCCATCAAAAATATTACCAGCAATATTTTTTTCATACGTTTAGTTTACATTGCGCAACTATGGCACGCGACATTTTACAATAATTTTCTATCGATATCCTGACCTGATTGCACACCAGGCAATTTAATATTTTCCCGTTCCTGCCATTCACATCACGTTTTTCCCCCCTTTACAAACTGTTTGCTCAATATCCCCTCTTATAAAAAAATCCATAATTTTATCTATTTTATCACCGTGATCGTTCCAACTTTTTTATACTTTCCGTCACCGGGATAAATCATACCGGTCCACTCACTGCCATTCAGGAACTTCGCATCGATGCGCCAAACATATACATCCTGCTGCACGACCGCACCTTTAAACCTGCCATCCCATGCCTGTGTCGGTGATCCCTTACTATCAAGTGCTCTTGTTTCAAAGATCAGTTCATTCCAGGTGGTGTAGATCTGTAATCTATACTCCTTCAGGCCCGCACCTTTAGGCAGAAATTCCCGCAGGTTAGATTGAATACAGGCAGGGCAAATGGCATTGGGCACATACAGGTAACCTGGAAATCCATCTATCCTGGCAATTTTTGTAGTGGTATCTATACAGTTATTGGCAGTATCCAATACGATCAGCCTGACGGAATAATTTCCTGTATCCGCGTACTTATGACTTACATCCCTCGTAGATAAAAATGTTCCATCACCCAATGACCACAGGTACCTGTAATTGGCGCTGTTGAGTGTAAGGTTATTGAAATTAAAAGTATAATTAGGCACGGTGATCACAGCGGATGGACTAATAAAAAAGTCTGCTGCGGGCGGAACTTTTGCCAATACAAGATTAGGTTTTACCAACGAATCCTTACAACCAAAAGTACTGAAGGCTACCAGCTTAACGGTGTAAGGTATTGCATTGGGCGAATAAGACTTGGATGGGTTGACGGCATCGCTAAACGTGCCATCCCCAAAACTCCAGGTGTAACCTGAACCATTAGATGTAAGATTGGTAAACTGTACCCGGCCCGTATCACAGGTAACCGTTTGATCCACCGAAAAATCCGCCACCGGCTTAACTGAAATTTTTACTAATTGTTCGGTGGTATCAGTACAAACACCATCACTCGCAACAAGCGTGACCAAATATTGTCCCTGCGTATTGTATAGATGCGTCGGGTTAGTAAAAGCGCTGTTATTTGTTCCGTCGCCCCAGTTCCATATGTATGTACTCGCACCTGTTGTATTATTTGTTGTCCCGATATTTAAGATCCCTGTACAACCCAATGTATCGCTCAACCGGAATGCCGCTACCGGGCGTGCCCTTGATGTAAAATTCAAATTAAAAGTATCAGGTTTGCAGCCATAAATATTGTCAGCTATCAGCGTGATCGTATACAGTTTTGATCCTTCGGTGATAACAATACCAGGGTCAGCATCAGTGCTTACGAGACTTCCATTCAACAGCCAGCGGTAATTCGTAGTATTTAGAGAGGCATTGACAATCACTGGCTTGAACGGCACACATTCGTTGGGGTTTGCAATGCTGAATTGTGCCTGTGCCTCAGGATTCAATTGCAGTGTTGCAGTTGCAGTGTCAGCGCATCCGACCGTATTTGAAACTACCAGGCTCGTGGTAAAATTCCTGGGCAAAGCGGCTGTGGGAAGTACAGTATAACGGTGGGTAAAATTGGCGCCTGTTGAGGTTAAGGCATTGTCCACCAGCCACCTGTAGCTGATTGGATCGGTACCATCATAGGTGGATGTGTTGATGTAACTTATAGTTGTATCCCTTGTACACAACGACAGGTCGGAAGGTGTAAAAGATGCTACTGCATTGCCGCGCACCGTAAACCGGACAATTGCGCTATCCGAGCAGTCACGGCCATTAACTGCAACCATCTTCACATAAAAACTACCAGGCTTATTGAAAGTATATTGAGCCGAAATATTACCGGAAGTTATGATCGAAGGTGTAACTGTGCTGTCATAAAAATACCAGGTAACATTTTCGTTGGTGATGCCAGGCGCCGCTACATTTAAAGTAAAAGGCGCACAATTAACAGCATTGATATTCGCCTGGACAGTCACTACCGGTTTACCTAAAATAGTAACGGGCCTCACGAGCGTATCCAGGCAAACCAGCCCTGAATTACCTGTTCTTTCTGCGCGTAATAAAATATTGTAATTCCCGGAAACGGTAAATACATGGAAAGGTTCCGGGGCAGTATCGAAAGTGCCATCGCCCCAAAACCAACGGTAATTGGTAGCGTCCTTTGAAGTATTGACAACGCGTACTGTATCTCCCGCACAAAAAAGAGAATCATTGGTAGTAAAAGAAGCAAGGGGCCGCGGATACACGGTTACCTCCCGGAACACAGTAGTGTCGCTACAGCCGTTCGTTATATGAACGGCCACTGTGAATATACCGGAGCTATCATACCTGTGTACAACGCTGTTTTGGTTATTATTAGTGATCACCGGCGCGGTATTGTCTCCAAAATCCCAGGTAAATCCTGTAGCACCGGATGTGTTGTTGTTGAAAGATACAATGTGCGGTGCGCAGCCGAATAATTCAGAACTGTTTACATTGATCAATGGCCGGATAGGATTCGGTGCTATCCGTATGTCCAATAGCTGGGTATCCCGGCTGCATCGGTTTTCGGCGATCAGGCGTATCGTAAAAGTATCTACCGCATTACCAATGTGATAGGTATGATCTAATGGCCCATTGATAAATGTGGTGTCTCTTTCACCATCGCCAAAATCCCAGTAATATACATTTGATCCGCCTGGTGACGTATTGCTGATTGCAACGGTAAAAGGAGAACAGCCGAACGTGGTATCTACGCCAAACCTTGCTTTCGGACTTGCCCTTACAGTCACACTATCCCGCCATATCGTGGTGTCGCAACCGTTGTACGCCTTTAATGAAACCTGGTAGGTTGTATCAGTAAAAAACGGGCTGCTGTTAAAAGCGACGGTGCCAGGTTGGGTGAGATCGCTTGTTACCCCATTTCCAAAATCCCAGGAAAACTGTATGCCGTTTAAAAGACTGGAAACATTGGTGAACGTTACGGGTAAAGGCGCACAACCGGCGCTGGTATCTTTTGTGAACTTGGCCTGCGCGGTAATAACGGATATGAATTGCTGTTCTATGCTATCAGGTTTACAACTGTATTGACTGGTGGTTATTAGTTTTATGATAACCGTATCGGAAGGATTTTGGATCGTGAAGCCGGGGAATATACCAGTCGTATTACTTCCCAGTAAATTGCCATCTGCGTACCATTGATACAACCCGTTTCTATCATCGAAAGTGCTTACTACAATTGTTTTCTCAAGATCAAATGGAGAACAGCCAGTACCCGAACCAGCCGTGAAAAGTGCCTGTGCATCCTGGCGCAACGTAACTTTTATCGGATCACTGGCATTGCTTTGCGGTCCGCTGCATAAAATTGTGGATGCGATCCTTCTGTAAAAAGTTGTTTGGGTCAATACTGGCGGCTGATAATTTATGCCTGTTTCACCCGTAATATCTACCCAGTTGATGCTGTCCGTGCTCATCTGCCACTGGTAGGTAACGGGCCCGTTCCCCCCGGTGGCAGGCTGCCCGTTTAATGGTCCGGGGAGGGTATTTACGCAGGCAGACCTGCCGCCTTCAATCACGTTATTAGTTATATTGCCAATCACAGTCACCACAACGGTATCCTGGTCAATGCAGGGTCCTGCGCCAAAAGTGTAGATCAAGGTATACACGCCTGCAGTAACAGGACTAAAATCGCCGGAGGCGGTAATCAAGGTGGTGCCTGACCAATTACCACCAACAGGGTTGCCCCTGAAACTGACGATATTATTATATTGACAAACAGTGGTATCCACGCCCGCATTAACTACCGGCGGATCAATAACTGTTACAATTAAACTGTCAGCAGTACTGCATTGATTGAGGCCCGCTGTGTATTTTAAAGTGTAGGCACCATTGCCGGAAAGCTGCGGATTGAATATACCCGCCGGGGTGATATTTGTTCCTGACCAGGTGCCGCCCGCCGGCGTTCCTGCAAACTGAACGGCTGTAGTATTATTGCACACGACACTATCATTGCCGGCGTTTATCGATGGATATGCCTGGATGGCAACAGTTACAAATGCCGTATCGGCACATCCATTTGTTCCGGTTCCGATCACCTGGTATTGGGTGGTTATGGCAGGCGTTGCCATTACGGTATCTGTGTTACTATTATTCAAACCCGAGGAGGGCGACCAATTATAGGAAGCTGCACCGCTGGCGGTTAATTGAATACTAAGGCCCGCGCAAATATCATTCTTCAGAGGACTCAAAATTACAAGCGGCCTTTTTTTAATCCGCACCAACACTGTATCATTCGAAAAGCAGTTTACACCCGCGGATGCAGTCACTACATAACGAATGACCGTGTCCGGGTTATTGCCGGAATAAACTAAACTCAATTCCGGATTTGCAATATTTGGATCACTCAGCCCTGTTGTTGGCGCCCAATGATAGGTGACACCAGTAACGCCGGATACACCGATCGCCACGTTGGATCTGCTGCAAAATTCCTTATCCGCACCAGCATTGGCCGTCGGCGGTGCGATGACACTGACGGAAGAATTAGCAGTAGTAGTACCACATTCGTTGGTTACGCTTAATTGAATAGGATGGTTACCCAACAAGCTGTATCCAACAGTTCCTGGCACGATTAGAGGTGAAGTCGCAGGGATGCCGTTAGTAAACGTCCAGTTATATTTTAACGTACTGTCCGCATAGCAACCCGAAGAAACCGCTCCGGGTGTAATGGTGTTATTGGCACAAATACTATTTATTACGTCAACAGTAACTTTAGGCTGTCCCTTTACGGTAAAAGTATCCGTCCTTGTTGCAGTCGGGCATGAAAAATTTGTACCGGCAGCGGTGGTGGTCAGCCTGATAATATACTTCCCCGGACTTGAAAATTGCAGTTCCGGGTTGGTCGAAGTTGCACTGGTGCCATTGATAAAACTATAATTATTCCCTGCACTTCCGCACCCCAGTTGATCCCGGTAGGTGACGGACCACTCATAAGTATCCCCCAGGCATAGACCAGCGGGCGAAGTATTGGTTATTACAGTGCTTCCTGTTAAACAGGCAGATTTGCTGGACATCGTAAATGATGCCTGCGGCGGATTGCGCACACAAATGGTTTGAGTGGTGCTGTCGAGTCCACAACGCTCATTAAAAATATACAGCTTTAAAGTATATATTCCGGGAGTAGTAAAATTTGCGGTAAGAACCGAGGTGCCCGAGGTCCATAAAAAGCCATTGGCAGAACTGCCGTTCAGTGTGCCCAACGATCCGGAAGTAAGCGTATAACCCGTGGCAGGAGAAATGGTCCACACTTGTTTTCCCGAATTACTGCACGTAGAATTGCCATTGCCTGTAGAGGTAACTACACCACCGTATATGGATGAACTTTGAATAAAAACGCTGCTGTTAGTGCAAACCGTATTGCTCGGACTAACCGATATGGAAGCCTTGGGCTTACTGGAAACATAGATAGGTATTACGCTAACGCTTGTAAGTGCGCAGGGGTTTTCAATATTTAACGTGGCGTTGAAAGAATTGTTGAATTCTATAGTACCGTTGCTGCTTACGGTTCCGCAGGATGAATAGGTGAAATAATGACTAACTGAATCCGGCGGTGGATGGGTAAATATCTGGGGTGGGGTTCCATCATTGATAGTTATCCGGTAAATGGTACCGGGAGAATTATTCTGGTAGCCTGATAATATAAATGGCAGAGAATCAGGCGCACAAATATCTGAGTTTCCCGGACTGTTAAAACCGCCGGCCGGATTGGTCCCTAAAAAAACGGTATAACTTTTTATACCGACACACCCATCAGGGCCGGTAACCTTCACAACAAGGTTCTTTGAACCAATGGTATATGAATGTTGAATGATGCTGGCAACCGGCCAACTGGTAAAAACGCTGTCCGGCGTTCCATCTCCCCATGTTATCGTGTAGGTAACATTATCTGCAAGCGTGGCAGACTGGTTAGTAAATTTGAAAATATAAGACGGGATATTGGTACAAACTTTAAACGTTGAATTTTGCTGGATGAAAGTAACACCGGCATCTGCATTCCCGATAGCCGCATCAGGGGTTTTTTTGATAGTGACCTGCCTGGTAACAGAATCTTTACATCCTAAAGAATTGGTACCGATTAATTTTACATTAAAGACCTTAGTACCGCTTGGCGGAGCTATTGCACTTAAAAATTGATGCGTAGGGCTGACCGCTGCAGACGTAATGCCGTCATCAAAATTCCAGGTGTAAACATTTTGTAACCCGGTAGAATTGTTAGTAAAAGAAACAGGGATATTACCACAAACATTATTCGGAATAAAAGTATAATTAACAACGGGTTTTATATTGGTAACCCTGATAATAATATACAGGGAATCTCTATTGGTGCCGGAGGAAATGAATTGCGTTGCGGTATCGATGCCTGCTGTATTATAAGTAACGGCTCCGGGATTATTGCCATTGAATACATTAGGTAATCCCAGGTCAAATTTCCAGTTGATAGAACTGGCCCCTGTAGCGGTACTTTGATAGACCAGGGAACTTCCCTGGCAAACATTAATGGTATCGCCCTTGCTGACGATCCGGCCATTTACTCTTATGCCCGGAAATAATTGCGCACTTGATTCGAATGAAAAAATAAAAGAAAACAACAATAATAATGGGTAGCAGAAAAATTTCATTCGAATTACTTAAGTTTTGGTATAAATAACACCGGGATTATAAGTCATTCCAAATGTTATCAAAATAAATATACGAATTTGTTTTAAATTTTTCGTGGGCAAACAGGCGCATTGCCGAGCTATCCCATTAATGAAGAGGCTGACAAACAAATAAAATACGTTACCGGGCAGTAACAATGGGCCAACACCGTCATTTAAAACGAGGGTGTTATTAAATTATCATTATTCTATACAGATCAATTTACCATCCCTTCCAACGCCAACAAAAAGACATATTCCCTTGCCTTGTCTTTTAATGGTTTAAACCGGCCCGAGGCGCCTCCATGGCCTGCTTCCATATTGGTGTATAAAAACAGTTTATTGCTGTCTGTTTTCATCGCGCGGAGTTTAGCCACCCATTTAGCTGGTTCAAAATACTGCACCTGGCTGTCATGTAACCCTGTTGTTACCAGCATATTTGGGTACGCTTGTTTTGTTACATTATCATAGGGGGAATAAGATTTCATATAATCATAGCTCTCTTTATCCGCAGGATTGCCCCACTCATCGTATTCGTTGGTAGTAAGCGGTATCGATGCATCGCTCATGGTTGTAACGACATCCACAAAAGGCACGGCCGCGATCACGCCGTTCCAGAGATCCGGCCGCATATTGACAATGGCGCCCATTAACAAACCACCGGCGCTACCACCATTGGCATAAAGGTGTTTGGGAGAAGTGTATTTATTGGCGATCAAAAATTCGGCACAATCAATGAAATCCGTAAAAGTGTTTTTCTTTTTCTTCATCTTGCCATCCTCATACCAATACCTGCCCAATTCCTGTCCGCCACGGATGTGGGCGATAGCAAATGCAAAACCTCTGTTGAGCAGACTAAGCCGTACGCTGCTGAAATAAGGATCAGTACTGATGCCATAGGAGCCATAGGCATACAATAATAAAGGGCCACTGCCATCTTTTTTAAAACCCTTTTTGTACACGATCGAAACAGGAACTTTTTCGCCATCCTTCGTAGTTGCAATTAACCGTTCTGTTTCATACGCTGCGGGATCATAACCTCCAACAACCTCCTGCTGCTTCATTAACTTTTTCTCCTTTGTCGTCATATTATAATCGTAAACCGAATTAGGAGTAGTGAGGGAAGTATAAGTAAACCTCATTATATCCGTGTTATAATCCGGATTAGTGGTAACACTCGCTACAAAAGCAGCTTCTTCAAAAGACAAATAATAGCTGCTGTCATTTTGTGTGCTCAAAACATGAATTTGACTGAGGCCGCCCTTTCTTTCATTAATAGCGAGAAAATTTTTAAACAGGTCAAAGCCTGAAATTAATACGTTCTCATTGTGGGCAACAAGGTCCCTCCAGTTGGCGGTGTCTTTTTTATCTTCTGTGCAGGTAACTATCTTAAAGTTTTTTGCGTGCAGATTGGTGCGGATAAAAAAACGGTCATTCGCATGGTCCACTTCGTACAATACTTCTTTCATGCGGGGTTGAAAAACTTCAAATGCACTTTCCGGCTTATTTGCATTGATCCAGCGCACTTCGGAAGAAAGCGTCGCTTCAGAGCTGATCAGGATATATTTTTCAGATTTCGATTTGTCTACCCCGATATAGTTGGAAGGATCTTTTTCTTCATACACTGCTTTGTCTGCATCAGCTGAAGTGCCCAGCAAATGTTTTTTTATTTTTTCAGATAAAAGTGTAACCGGGTTTTTAGCAGTATAAAAAATGGTCTTATTATCATTCGCCCAAACGGCACTGCCGGAAGTACCCGAGATCACATCTTCATAAATTGCGCCTGTCTCAAGGTTTTTTATATATATTTTATACTCCCGGCGCGAAAGAGTATCTACGCCGAAAGCCATTAATTTATTATCCGGACTTATCGAAAAGCCGGTGGCTGAATAATAATTATGGCCCTCTGCCATCGCATTCACATCTATTAGTATTTCTTCTGCGGCCTCCAGGCTTGCTTTCTTCCGGCAGTACACAATATAATCTTTCCCTTCCACCAACCTGCTATAATAGTAGTAACCGTTTTTAAATACCGGTACTGATTCGTCTTTTTCCTTGATGCGTGACTTCATCTCTGTGTACAATGTCTCCTGCAATGTCTTACCGGCAGACATCATGGTATCATAATAGGTATTTTCAGCCGTAAGGTATTCGACTACCTTATTACTGTCAGCACCTTTCTTAAAATAGTCATTCATCCAATAGTAATTGTCAATGCGCTTATCGCCATGGGCAATTAATTCTTTGGACTTTATTTCCGCAACGGGTGCGTGAATATTTTTGGGCCAGTCCCAGGCAGTTTTTTTCACTTCAGTTTGATTGTTACATGAAAGAATAAGCAAGGCTAAGAAAGCAATGCCGGTTAGTATTTTTATAGACATATTGCAAATACAGTTTTTTGAATCCCTTTGAAATAATGCTCAATTTATTACATTAATTGTATACCATAATTTGTTTGGTTTATCTGAAGGCAACTTTGATCTCATAATATATTTAAGATTGAAAGTAACGACTACCAGCAATGAACTGCTTTTGCAGGAAGATAAAAGTAGTATTGGTAATCTTAGAAAAGAATAATATTACTCTTAAAGGAATTACGCTCATCATGTGTCACTAAAGTAATAAATCCATATAAAACAGCCCTGAAGGGGCGAAATATCACAGCACAGGGTGTAGCCCTGTATAATAAAATAATGAGTCATCGAAACCCTGATGGGGCGGAACCTAAACCAGAAAGGAAAGTGGAAATAACATAATAAAACGTATAGCCGGGCAATAGGTCATGTGTGATGGAAGCAGTAACCATATATTCTACAGCCCTGAAGGGGCGAAATATCACAGCACAGGGTGTAGCCCTGTGTAATAAAAAAATGAGTCATCGCAGCCCTGAAAGGGCGGAACCTAAACCAGAAGGGAAAGTGGTAATACCATAATAAAACGTATAGCCGGGCAATAGGTCGTGTGTCATGGAAGCAATAACCATATATTCTACAGCCCTGAAAGGGCGAAATATCACAGCACAGGGTGTAGCCCTGTGTAATAAAACAATGAGTCATCAGAGCCCTGATGGGGCGGAACCTAATATTACTCCCTGCATGTGTTAAAAATAATTTAATCCCAGACATATCGTTCATCATATACTACCTGATATTTTTTCAAAAAAGCCCTGTATTCGTTCTGGAAATTTATTTTCTTATGATGCTCGTGCTGGTTGCCGATATACAATATTACTTTTTCAATCTCTGATGGATTTACCGAAAATGCTCCATACCCATCCTGCCAATAAAAATTTGCCAGCGATCCATCCTTCGTTTTCATCCATTTCGATGAATGCGATTTTAATTCTTCCAATAATTTTATTAGTGTTATTTTTTTAGACAGTTTACACAGAATGTGAATGTGGTCGGTAAAGCCGCCAATTTTAATAAGGTCACATTCCATTTTATTACAAATACCGCTTAGGTATTTATGAAGTTTTTCTTCATAAGGCGCTTGTATAAATGGCTGGCGATGCTTTGTACTGAATGTGATGTGAATATAATTAGCCACAAGCGATTGGCTCATATCTATAAATTAGGGATTAAGAAAAATTGACAGTGATTTTCCAAAAATTATCAAATACAAATTTCTAGTTGACATTACCTTAGTAACCTACGTGTTAGGATATACCCTTGCAGGGCTGGTGTTTATAATTATATAATAACACATGGTGATACCCTGTGCTATTATATTTCGCCCTTTCAGTGCTTAAACGCATTATGTTTCTTAATAGGCGCTTACCAATTAAATATATTATTACTGTTATGGTTTTCAAGTTTTTCGAACTTTATTGTTCCTGGTCCGATAGTCTTTATAAATAGTGTCTGCAAGAAAACGCTGTTATTAATAACTGGTAAGGGTTTTAGAATATTTTCTAATCCGAATCTTTACTTCACCAACTACCTGTCAACTCTCTACTTTTGCCTCCACAGCCAGCAGGCTGCGTAACCGGAACGCTGCTGTTTTTGCTTCCTTGAAAAAATAGGCTGCGCATTTTTTCAATTCCGATTTCATCGGAACCGAACCAACGAAAGGCAGCTAACCCGGTTACTGATGTAGAAGATCAAACAGTGGCCACACTTAAATGCCTTTTAATAAACAGATCAGCAATATTTTATTTAGGCCATTTCTTTAGTTTCAGATTAATAATACTCAACAAGACAAATCTCCACAATACATTGCCTGTAAAGGTTTTCAGCGTTTTCTTGCAAACACTAAATAAACCTATGTAATCAACCCCTCCTCGCTAATACTATCGCATTTTTAAACTGCTTTTTATTCCCTTTTAAATTAAATATCTCTGTAAAGATTACGTACACGCCTATTGCCAGCCGCTGGCCCTTTTCTCCCAGGCCATCCCAGCGAAAACTTCCCGTTATCCCACATAAAGCATTTCTTTGCAGGTAACATACCGGCCTCCCTGATGCGTCAAAAATGGTGATATTGGCTACATAACCCGGCGCCGGAAAATTATAACCGATCGTGGCGAAATCATCCTGGCCATCGTTATCGGGCGATACGATTTCAGGCGATAATTTCACCTCGCCCTGTACACCATCGTTTATCCTGTACTGCGAGTTTTTATAACCCGGTGTGCCATAACCGGCGGATGTTGCAGCGGAATGCCAATTCTCCAGAGATTGTGAAGGCGCATCATAATCTATCCTTTCCAATGCGACTCCTTGCCTATTATCAATTAATTTAAAATGCCACTTTTCATCATACATCACTTCATCTGTTACTTCACCCTGAGCATTTAGAATGACGACTGTACTTTTATCATCATTGAAAGAAGGCATGTTACTGATTTCAATAAAAGCATCCATGTTTTGTGCGACATACGCCGCCTTTACCATGCCAACATTTTTTGTAATTACCAGGAAGTCGCCTGGGTATAATAAATCGTTTTCCTCACTCAATTGAGCAATTCCGCTAACAGCCCCGCTACTGTTACGGTTAGCAATATAGGTTTGCTTAAGATCAATTATTTTATTACTTCGATTATAAATTTCAACATAATCTGTTCCCGCTGGTGGCGGATTAAATAATATCTCATTGACTACAAGGTCGTGCAAAACCGCGACTTCACTCAATCCTAATCTCGCTGTATTTTTGGCCTTTATTAAATTGCCAACACAATCCGTAACCCCTGCTACTGTAACAGTATAGACTTTATTGCGGTGCAACGGGCTGTTAAGTGTTAAAGCTACATCGTCAAATAAGGACGGCAGTACAACCGCAATTGCAGTCATTCCAATACCATCACTAATGCTGAAATTGCTAACTGCAGCAGCTTTCAAACTATCCAGTGGCTCATCAAAAACAAGGGTCACATGTAAACTGTCGGTTGTATAGGCGCGTAATAATCGCGGAGCATGCTCATCTGTATTCATTCCATCCACAGCATTCTTCTTTCCCGGCGACCCGCCCCTTGTATCAGTACTTGCTTTCCAGTTACTAAACCCGGTACAAGGATTTTTTGTATCAATCATCTCCAGTGACCATCCGCCACTTGCTTTCAATTCATTTTGATACCAGTTATTTTTATAAGTCACCGAATGTATAATTTCATTTTGAGCGGACTTTAAAAAAAGTTGTCCTGCCGCATTATCCAATGATGGAAAACTGGTGACTGAAATGGTAGTGCCATAACTCGACATGACTGTTTTAGCAGTGCTGGCACATACGATCACAAAACTGTCCGGTAATAATAGCAGGCCGGGCATTGGGCCACTTTGACCCATAGCGCTGCCAATCCTCCAACCCTCCAGGTTAATGGCTGCCGCAGATGTATTTTTCAGTTCGATCCATTCATTATCAGGAAGACCCACCGAAGGCGTCGGGTCAGCCATGATCTCATCAATCACCACTTCATATACCTTGGGTGAATCGGCCGGCATACCAGTTCCACTGATTGAAAATCCACTATTAACAGGAAATGACATCATTAATAATAGCGTCAAACGCCAATTGGTATCAATCTTCATACAGAGTCGGTAGTTTATTTTAAAGATAAATACTTGCAAACAGGGAAGTCATTTTTACAATCGTTACTTTATACTTGCTGGCTTATATTTTATAACTATATTTTTATGTTTGGTCATTTAGTCCTTTGTCATTATTTTTGCCCCTCATGAAAAATATTAAACATACAATGATCACGAAGAAACGTTCCGGTAAGGAAGGTTAATTAGTATTTTGTTTGTTATACAATATGCAAAGCCTTCCGCAGAAACGGGAGGCTTTTTTTAATCCCGGATAATTCAAATTCTTAATAAAAAATAAAACAACGAAAAATGAAAGTAGCTGTAGTTGGCGCAACAGGACTGGTAGGAAGTAAAATGTTGCAGGTATTAGCCGAAAGAAATTTCCCGGTAACGGAATTAATTCCCGTAGCATCTGAAAGATCAATTGGCAAGGAAGTGGAATTTAAAGGTGTAAAATATAAGATTGTGGGTTACGCTGATGCAATTACCGCCAAGCCGGATGTGGCTATTTTCTCAGCGGGTGGCAGTACCTCATTGGAACTGGCGCCGAAATTTGCGGAAGCTGGTATCACCGTTATTGATAATTCAAGCGCCTGGCGAATGGACCCCACAAAGAAATTGGTGGTGCCTGAAGTGAATGCGGATGTATTGACTGCAACAGATAAGATCATTGCCAATCCCAATTGCTCTACTATTCAAATGGTGGTCGTCCTAAAGCCATTGCATGATAAATATAAGATCAAAAGAGTGGTGGTGTCTACCTATCAAAGCGTGACGGGCACCGGCGTAAAAGCCGTTGACCAGTTAATGAATGAGCGAAAAGGTATTACCGGTGAAATGGCCTACAAATACCCGATCGACCTGAATGCTATCCCGCAGATCGATGTGTTTTTGGAGAACGGCTATACCAAGGAAGAAATGAAAATGACCAACGAAACCGTAAAGATCATTGGTGATAAAAACATAAAAGTAACGGCCACGACTGTACGCATACCGGTGATGGGTGGCCATAGCGAAAGTGTGAACATAGAATTTGAAAATGATTTCGACCTGGCTGAAGTACGAGAGCTGTTAAGCAAAGCACCGGGTGTAGTGGTACAGGATGACATTGCGAATTTTATATACCCGATGCCGCTGACTGCACATGAAAAAGATGAAACTTTTGTAGGAAGAATAAGAAGAGATGAAACCCAGGACAATACGCTTAATTGCTGGATCGTAAGTGATAACCTGCGTAAAGGCGCCGCCACCAACGCGGTACAGATCGCTGAGTATTTGATGGAAAAGGGCTTGTTGTAAAAAGGAACTTGTAAACGGTATTTTTTTTGAAATGTCGCGCCAATAGCGCTTTTTATAACATTAATTTTTTTTGCTACCAAAATGTCGCCTCCCTGAGGCTTGAGCTTATGACATTGCAGGACGTTGGAAATAAATTCCAAGCCCGAAACCATTTGCATTTCGTAGACCTGCCTGGCTAACTGACGTTTGAAAAATTTGAAATATTCACATTGACCTAAACAAAACTGCCACCAAAAAGGTGGCAGTTTTATTATTTTGTTTTCTATATCTAAATGAGTAACAATAAAGTTGAATCAATGTGGCAAGCCTAACTAATCGTCCATATCTCATTTCCCCTCAATAATTTATCCAAATCACCCTTGCCCCTTTTAGCAATCACTTCTTCTATTTGCATCGCCATACTATCTTCATAACAAGCCCTGTCGGTTTCGTAAAATACACCAAATGGCCTTGGTAAATGCCCGGCCAATTTAGGATCGTCAAACATGCGGATCAACACTTGCGCTTTGTAGAAATCCCTGTCATCATGAACCCATAGATCCTCCAACGATGCGTCTTTTCCTATCTCTACAATTACGGGTTTAAATCCATCAAGCTTGATACCCTTATTTTGCGTAGCACCAAATACAAGCGGCTTGCCTTGTTCTAAAAATAATACTTCTTCCGGCTTGCTGCTTTTTTCAGTAAATATCTCAAAAGCACCGTCGTTAAAAATATTACAGTTTTGATAAATCTCTAAAAAGGAACATCCTTTGTGCGCCTGCGAACGAAGTAGCATCGCTTGTAAATGTTTGGGATCCCTGTCCATCGTACGGGCTATGAAACTCGCGTCTGCACCCATTGCCAGCGCCAATGGATTAAAAGGATGATCGATGCTGCCGAAGGGAGTCGACTTGGTAACTTTATTTTCTTCAGATGTAGGAGAATATTGCCCCTTGGTTAACCCGTAGATCTGGTTATTGAACAACAACACATTTACATCAAAATTCCTGCGTAACAAATGAATGGTGTGGTTACCGCCAATGCTCAGTCCATCGCCATCGCCGGTCACGATCCAGATGCTTAATTCCGGCCGCGCAGCTTTCAATCCACTCGCTACTGCCGTGGCCCGGCCATGTATACTGTGCATCCCGTACGTATTCATATAGTAAGGAAAACGGCTGCTGCAACCGATCCCGGATACTATTACAATGTTTTCTCTCGGTATCCCAAGCGTAGGCATTATTTTCTGAACCTGGGCCAGGATTGAATAATCCCCGCAGCCGGGGCACCAACGTACTTCCTGATCTGTAGCAAAATCCTTTGCTGTTAAAACCTGTTGGGTAGGGATTGTTGTTGCGGTTTCGACCATATGACAAATAATATTAAATAAAAAACAAAGTTAACAAAAAAAATATGCGATTTGGTGGTGTTTCCTGTTAAAGGCCTGTATAAAATTAAAAAAACACATTCACTAACGCAATTCGTAATAGTGTCTGCAAGAAAACGCTGGTATTAATAGCTGGTAAGGGTTTTAGAATATTTCCAATCCGAATCTTCACTTCACCAACTACCTGTCAACTCTCTACTTTTGCCTCCACAGCCGGTCCGCCAGCTGGCGGATAACCGGAACGCTGCTGTTTTTGCTTCTTCGAAAAAACAGGCTGCGCATTTTTTCAATTCCGATTTCATCGGAATCGAACCAACGAAAGGCAACTAACCCGCTTACTGGTGTAGAAGATCAAACAGTGGCCACACTTAAATGCCTTTTATTAAACAGATCAGCAATATTCTATTTTAGGCCATTTCTTTAGTTTCAGATTAATAATATTCAACAAGAAAAATCTCCACAATCCATTGTCTGTAAAGGTTTTTAACGTTTTCTTGCAAACACTAAATAAGTTTAGGAAACAGCTTTGAATAACAGCTATACAAATTATAAAATTTACCCACTAACGAGCTTGCATCTTTGCTATTTACTCTTTGTCTCCTTCGCCCCATCTAAAAAGTCCTTTATGCCCGATACTATTTTATTGGCCATTTGTTGCTGGAATTCCGGATCCAGTATCTTCATTTCTTCTTCGGGGTTACTGAGAAATAATGTTTCTATTAACGCATTGGGATATTCGATCGGGCTGTTAAGCATAAAATTGAAAGAGCCCGTATTGCCATATTCTTTCAACCCTAATTCCAACATTCGCCTGTAGATATTTAAACTTAAATTCCGAAAGCCCACATATCTATAAAAAGCAGCGGTACCACCGACCCTTATAGGATCTTCCGAAGAATTCAGGTGGATACTGATCAACAGATCAGGTAAACTATCCCTGTAAAAAAGAATGCGCTCCTTATTGTCAAAAAACGCTTCTTTCGTACGTGTCATTATCACGCGAGCGCCTTCCTTTTCAAGTGCCTTTTGTAATTTTAAAGAAACCGCCAGTGCCAGTTCTTTTTCGCTTACCCCCGTTGGCCCGGCAGCGCCGGTATTCGTTCCGCCATGCCCTGCATCCACCGCAATGGTTAGATTTTTGAGCGACAAATTATCCGGCTGCTGCTTTACTTTAATGACCAATGTATTGCCGGCATAATACAACTGGTGGCCCCAGTGCTGGGCATGCTTTAGTTCGATAGTGATCCTGAATACGTCATCTTCTTTTTGCTCGTAGTACACATTTTTTATCTCCTTAACGCTTTCCAGTTGTGTTATCCAGTTGGTATTATTGGTTGCTCCGTAAACATCGACTATTATCCTGGAAGGATCAGTCAGTTGAAATGACTGGTAGGGCAATTTCGCGAACAAACCCACTTTTACATAATCATATTTGTCATCGCCATACACGTTCCAGTTGGTGGTCAATGACGTGGGTGTAAAAGTACCTTTTGGCATTAGCTCAACCAACTCATCCGGGATATACGCGGTGTGTGTTTTTGCCAATTGGACTTTATAATGCGAACCGACTTTCCCAATGACCTTCAACACGATATTACTATCCAGGTAACCGATCTTTGCACCTCCCAGCCGATCATCGCCTAATCCATATTCCAGGTGTGCCAGCCTGCCTTTGGTGATGGCAATATCAGAAGCCAGCGGGGAAAAAAGGGAGAAGGAATTACTTGTTTCTTTATAAAAAAAGAGGCCCAGAGAATCGGTAATAACGACCGGCAATTTCTTCAGGTTAAAACTATCTGTTTCTTTCACAATGTATTCGCCCTGGTAAATCCCCGGCATGCCATTGGTTTGTGTTGTTGGCAATTCATAAATGGGTGTATTCTGCATTACTTTCACAACACATCTTGTCAGCGCCTTTACCCGAAATTGAATTTTATCTCCCGGCATCAATACGAGGTCGCCCTCCGGAAAGGTTCGGACACTCTCTATTCCCAGTGTTTTTACAGGTTCGGCAGGCTTAGGTAACGTATATGTATAACTGATTTTTTTTGTAAGGGACCTGCCATTTGTCTCAGCCAGGATCGTAAAAACCGAATCACCCGGTACCAACTTTAATTCATATGCAAATGCACCGGTGGGATAAATGTTTACACGCTTGTTATTGATAGTAAGCATACAGTTTTTACAGGTGGAACCTATAATAAATTGCCTGGCAGACCTGACAGGATTTACTGCTTTGTAAGGATTTGTAAGACGGATAAACGGACCGTTGTTGACCTGGGCAAAAGCAACACCTGTCATCCACAACATCATGAGTGTACAAAAAAATTTCATAGGTGTAAGATAAATTTTTATCCTTAAATACATGTCGGCTTCACCCCCGCCTTCTCCGGGGTATGAGCCCGCCCCTGCCAATAAAAATGTCTTTTCGATCGGGAAATTTTAATTATCACCACAAAAAATCTAATTGTTTTTTAAATAAGAAGGCCATTCCCGTTATGGAAATGGCCGCTTGTATTTTAATACGTTTGTTTACCAGGGATATTTATTGGCTGCGATCAGTTCGTTAGCGATCCGCCTCCTGGCATCTTTACTATTAAATGGAGCCGACTTCGTAAAACGTTTCAGGCCCAGCAACATCATTCTTTGCTCATCGCCTTCGGCAAAACTGTTGATGGCTTCCTTGCCTGCTTTATTTACTTTATCAATGGCATCATTCAGATAACAACGCATCATATCAATTTGTATGCTGCTGGCCGTATCACCTTGTTTATCCACCATTTTTATTACGCGTAATAACGTGCTTTCCGCCACAAAAGTTTCAATCGCCATATCGGCAATGTTCATCAATATTTCCTGCTCGTCCGATAATTTCATCATTAGCTTTTGCACTGCGGCACCCGCTACCATTAAAATACTTTTTTTCATATTTAGCAGTGATTTTCGTTCTGCCGCAAAAGCAGTTTCGTCATCATTACCAAATTCGGGTATGCTCATCAATTCTTTGGAAACAGCCATGGCGGGCCCCATCAGGTCCAACTTTCCCTTCATGGCTCTTTTCAATATCATGTCTACGGTGAGCAGTCGGTTGATCTCGTTGGTACCTTCATAGATCCGGTTGATCCGGCTATCCCTGTAGGCCCTGCTGATCACATACTCATCGCTGAATCCGTTACCTCCAAAAACCTGCACGCCTTCATCCACCACGTAATCCAATACTTCGCTGCCATGTACTTTCAGGATGGCACATTCCACTGCAAATTCTTCTGCTGCCCCTAACAAAGCTTCATTAAAGGGTTTGCCGCTGTTTGCCAGTTCTGTTTCCTTATCATCCACCCATTTGGCGGTCCGGTATAAGGCGCTTTCACAGGCAAATATCCTGATAGCCCCTTCTGCGAGCTTGTGCTTAATGGCACCAAAGTTTGCGATGGCAGTTTTGAATTGTTCCCTTGTCTTCGCGTAATCAATGGTAATATTCAAGGCCATTTTGGAGCCTCCAACTGCCGCAGCGCACAATTTCAGGCGCCCGATATTAAGGATATTAAATGCGATAATATGCCCCTTACCGATCTCACCCAATAAATTTTCGACCGGCACCTTACAATCCTGGAAATACAATTGAACCGTGGAAGACCCTTTGATACCCATTTTGTGTTCTTCGGGCCCCTGGGTAAATCCTTCAAAGCCGCGCTCAACAATGAATGTAGAAAACTTGTTGCCATCGATCTTTGCAAACACGGTGTACACATCTGCAAAACCACCATTGGTGATCCAGCATTTCTGGCCATTCAAAATATAATGTTTTGCATCAGCAGAAAGAACGGCAGTTGTTTTTGCTCCCAGCGCATCACTGCCACTGTTCGGTTCCGTTAGTCCGTATGCTCCTTTCCATTCCCCGCTCGCCAGTTTTGGAATGTATTTTTGTTTTTGCTCAGCCGTTCCAAAATATAAAATAGGCAACGTGCCGATACCCGTATGCGCTGCGATGGCCACGCTAAAAGAGTAACCGCCGCCCAGCCCTTCGTTTACCAGGGTAGATGTTATAAAATCCTTTCCGAGGCCACCATATTCTTCCGGAATAGAGGCGCCCAGCAAACCCTGCTCGCCGGCTTTTTCCATCAAAGATGGCATCAGCCCGGGTTCAAGTTGATCAATCCTGTCTGCAACAGGATGCACCTCTGTTACCAGGAACTGCAGGCACATATCTTTTACCATTACCTGCTCCTCATTAAAGTCGCCGGGAGTAAAACTTTCAAACGCGTTACTTTCTTTGATTAGCCATTCACCACCCTTAAGTGATGTGGCTGTTGATGTGGATGTGCTCATAAAATGAAAATAGTCTCTTCCGTACTTTGCTGAAAGTGCGAATAAGAGTGATTATTTGAATATTGTTTATTTTAAATTCAGAACAATTCCCATGGCCACAGCTCAGTAAGTTTTAAGCAAAACAAATCATTGACCGGATTGGTTTGATTGGCCCGGCTGCGACAGGTTATCATAAACCATCTGCAATACTTCTTTTGCAATTTCGATCTGCCCGTTCGTTACACCCTCCAGTGCTTCATTTAAAGTTTGATTCGCCAGTCCCATTGTTTGCTCCTGCAGGTCCACCGCTTCTTTGGTTAGGTAGATCTTGTTGATCCTGCGATCATCTTTACTCGCCACCCTTTTTACCAGCTGCAACTTTTCGAGGTTATCAACCAGGCGCGTAATGCTCGGCTTATCCCTAAAAGTGGCGTCGCATAATTGCTGCTGGCTTAGTCCATCCTGTTTCCAGAGATGATACAGTACGCTCCATTGCTCGATCGTAATATCCACGTTGGCCTGCTTAAAGTTCTTTTGCAGCCGCCTTGCAATAGCCGTACTCGCTTTGCCAGTTATAAAACTGTATAGTTCTCCTCTTTTAAATTGGTTGTTAGGCATATAGTTGTTTAAACAACTATATAAAGATAATGATTCATTTGAAATTTAAAAAATTATTTTTGCTTCGTTGGCAGGCGGTTAAAATCATTACTCCGCACCATCTATTCACCAGCTACTTAAATTGTTATCTTGCTGCAATCAGCGCTAAAATCGTAGCCGTTTTATATTGGCATAATATTATGGAGCCTTTAATAATCATTGTTTCTATTGTACTTTTTACCTGCTATGCCGCTCTAATTATGTATTACCGCCGGGGCTGGATAAGCACCCCGGGTTTTGAATACGACGGGAACATTGTACCTAAAACGACAATCTCTATTATCATCCCCGCCCGCAATGAAGAACAAAATATAGCTGCCTGTCTCGATTCAATCTTAGCGCAATCTTATCCGCGACATTTGTTCGAAGTATTGGTAGTGGATGATCATTCAACAGACAAAACCCCCGAACTAATCTTAGGTTACCAACAGCAAAATATACGGCTCATCTCTCTAAAAGATTTTATCGATCCGGCCGAAATAAATTCATATAAAAAAAAGGCGATTGAAATTGCCATCGGAACATCAATTGGTGAATTGATTGTTACCACCGATGCGGATTGCATGGTACAGCCGGCCTGGTTGCAAACGATCGCTGCATTTTACGAAAAGAATAATGTTGCTTTTATTGCAATGCCGGTGAGTTATGATCATAAAAATAATTTGCTGGAAATATTCCAGGCATTGGATTTTATGACCCTGCAGGGAATCACGGGCGCATCTGTAAATAAAAAGATACATAGCATGTGCAATGGTGCCAACCTTGCCTACCAGAAAAAAGCATTCATAGAGGTTGGGGGTTTCAAAGGCATCGACAATATAGCCAGTGGCGATGACATGTTGCTAATGCACAAGATCTTCAAATTATTTCCCCACGGTGTTTTCTTTCTAAAAACCAACAATGTAATTGTGCGCACCAGGCCGATGGACACGTTGAAAGGATTTTTTAACCAGCGCATCCGGTGGGCAAGCAAGGCCGATAAATATGATGATAAAAGGATCTTTGCCGTATTGGTACTGGTGTACTTTTTTAATGTTTGGATATTGTTCCTCGCAATTGGATCTGTATTCTTCAATTTTTTATATGTATTTATTGCGGTTATCGTTGCTAAAACAACGGTTGAAATATTTTTTTTATATCCCGTGGCACGATTTTTTAACATGCAACGGGTACTTGTCTGGTTTCCCATCGCGCAGCCATTTCATATTCTGTATACAATCATTGCAGGATGGCTGGGCAAATTTGGAACTTACCAATGGAAAGAAAGGAAGGTAAATTAGTTGCGGGTTAAAAAATAATAGCTTTTAAAGCTTACACCTGAAGCAAACAACTTTAATTTTTACGGAGCATCCTGGAGAATTACATCATTTTAATTCGGTGCCTAAGCCAGGGCGTTTGCGCCAGTGATCGTGGAGTATGCCCGGTTATTCGTGCATTCGTGGCAAAAAATAGCGCAGGCAGAAAATTCGAACAGGTATTAAATTGTTTCATTCGCTGGATCAACCTGGCTAAAAACACAATATGGCTTCTTTACAAAACAAATGACATTAATTACAATAGCTCGATATGAATAAAGATATTACCGATGATCAGCAGGCAGATGTTATTTTAATTGGCGCTGGCATAATGAGCGCCACGTTGGGTGTGCTGCTTAAAGAACTGAACCCTGGCATTAGTATTGCCATTTTTGAACGACTGGATGAAGTAGCAGCGGAAAGTTCTGATGCGTGGAACAATGCCGGCACGGGCCATTCGGCTTTCTGCGAACTAAATTATACGCCCCAAAAGGAAGATGGATCAGTTGATACCAGTAAAGCCATTAAGATCGCCGCCTCTTTTGAAGAGTCAAAACAATTTTGGTCTTACCTGTTACAACATGAATATTTTTCGACGGCCCAAACTTATATCAGTCATATTCCACACCTGAGTTTTGTCTGGGGGGATGAAAATGTCGCCTTCCTGAAAAAACGTTTTGAAGCGCTGACAAAGAACGCGTTGTTTGAAGGAATGCAATACACAGAAGACGAAGCTGAAATTAAAGAATGGATCCCGCTGGTAATGGAAGGAAGAAAAACCGGTGAAAAACTGGCAGCTACAAAAATGCATATCGGTACCGATGTAAATTTTGGCGCTTTGACAAAGGGCATGATCCAGCATTTGCAAAAACAAGAGGGTATATCACTTTTTTTAGGAAGTGAGATTAAGGATATAGACAAAAAGAAGGATGGCCGCTGGGAGATATCTGTAAAAGATTTGACTACGAGCGAAAAACGAAAGTTTTATACAAAATTCGTTTTTATCGGCGCCGGCGGTGGTACGTTGCCATTACTGGAAAAGTCGGATATCGATGAAGCCTCCGGCTATGGCGGGTTCCCGATAAGCGGGCAATGGCTCAAGTGTACCAATGAGGCCATAATCGCGCAGCACGAAGCAAAAGTATATGGCAAAGCCGCTGTGGGTGCACCTCCCATGAGTGTACCACATTTAGATACAAGGATGATCGACGGAAAAAAGGCCTTGCTTTTTGGCCCTTATGCCGGATTTAGTACAAGGTTTTTAAAACATGGCTCCCTGATGGATCTGCCAAAATCAATAAAGTTGGATAATATTATCCCCATGTTATCGGCCGGACTTAAAAATTTACCCCTGACAAAATATTTAATTCAGCAGGTAAGTCAGTCGGCGGAAGAACGGCTGGATGCGTTAAAAGAATATATGCCGACCGCTCAGATGCAGGATTGGGAATTGGCTATCGCCGGTCAGCGGGTACAGGTGATCAAAAAAGATGAAGAAGAGGGCGGAATATTGGAATTTGGCACCGAGGTCGTTTGCGCGTCAGATGGTTCTTTGGCTGCATTATTAGGCGCTTCACCCGGAGCTTCTACGGCGGTTTCGATTATGCTGGACGTGCTAAGAAAATGTTACCCGGATAAAATTAATTCTGCTGACTGGCAAACCAGGCTAAAAGAAATGATACCCACTTACGGACAATCGCTGGCAAATGACTCCGTGCTTTGCACGACGATCCGCAAAAAGACCAGCGAAATATTAGGACTGAGTTAATTAGATTATTGTGCCTATGAATTAAATATTAGGTTAAGATCAGTTAACTTAGTACAATGCCAGCGCAATCATTTTCTTTTTCTCAACAAACATGGAAGCGGCTTAAAAAAAACAAGGGCGCCTTATTTGGTTTAGGGATCATCGTTGTGGCCGTCTTCATTACTATATTCGGATATTTCATTGCGCCCGACTCTTCACCCAATGCCGATCTTCAAACAGTAGAGATACAGGCAAAAAAACCAGGCTTTTCCCAACTTTTTTTAAAGATTCCCGATAAAAAAAAACTACGGGCCGGCTGGCTCACGCAACTAATCAGCGGCAAACCGGATGATTACCGATACCTGCCTATCAGCGGCTACACTATAAAAAAAGATACCCTCGCCGTTAATAAATATATAGATGATGATACTTCTATCGTACAATATTATTCTATCAGCCAGCTCACCGGTGAACGGCCCGGCGACTTGCTTGCTGAAAATATCATTACCAAGACATATTTATTTGGGACCGACAAATTTGGAAGAGATATTTTGAGCAGGTTGATGATCGGAACAAGGGTAAGCCTTGCGGTGGGCCTGATCGCGGTCATTATTTCACTTACCCTGGGGATCATATTGGGCGCATTGGCAGGCTATTATCGCGGGCGCACAGATGAAGTGATCATGTGGCTGGTGAATGTAACCTGGAGCATCCCTACTTTGTTATTGGTTTTTGCCATCACGATGGCGCTTGGAAAAGGGTTTTGGCAGATATTTATTGCGGTAGGACTCACCATGTGGGTAAGCGTGGCACGTTTGATACGCGGACAGGTAATGGCTTTAAAAGAATTAGAATATGTTCAGGCGGCGAGGGCATTGGGGTTGTCCGATGCGAGGATCATACTGCGACATATCCTACCTAATATATTGGGACCGGTATTGGTCATTGCAGCAAGCAACTTTGCAACAGCAATTATCATTGAAGCTGGCCTGAGTTTCCTCGGGATTGGCGTGCAGGCACCGCAACCAAGCTGGGGTTTGATGATTAAAGAGAACTACAATTTCATCATCACACACAATCCAATGCTAGCGATGATACCCGGATTTGCTATTATGCTGCTGGTACTGGCTTTCAATTTATTGGGAAATGGTTTGAGGGATGCCGTTGATGTAAGAAGTATTTCCTGAAGCGCACCTGCCAAAATCATTACTTTTCCTATTCTACAGGCGCCACCTGTACATTACGGGTAAATCCTTCTTCCAGGGAAATAAATGTCTCCGTACGTTCGATCCCTTTGATCTTTTGTAATTCGTCATGTAATACATAACGGAGCTGGGATATGTCTTTGCACACGATTTCAATGAACATACTATAATTTCCTGTAATATAATTTAAGCGTACGATTTCAGGGATTGCCATTAACTCCTTAGCGACTATATCATACAAGGAACTTTTTTCAAGATAAATGCCTACAAAAGCTGTGATATCATATCCTAGTTGCCGGAGATCCACGTTCAGCCTGGTGCCTTTTACAATATTAAATTCCTGTAATTTTTTTATACGGACATGGATGGTGCCACCACTAACAAATAACTTCTTTCCTAATTCCGCGTAAGAAATTTCCGCGGTCTCCATCATTTCATGAATAATCTGTAAGTCTAACTTATCAAGATTCAATTTTGTAGCCATATCCGTATATTTTTTCAAGTTTTTCAAATATAGATACAATCTGTTGATGAATTTCGATTTATACAAAATTTCCCATATTATTTTATTTTTTCAAATGACAAAAAATACTAATTTCTTGTAAAAAGTTACCATTTTTCAAAATTAAATTCATATATAAAAAAATATACTGTGTTGTTATAATTAGAAATTTCAACTTGTTAAGAGAATGGATTAAAATTTAGCCCTTTGAATTTCCGGATCGATAAATGTTTTAAAATGATCCATTAAACTTACACGTATTTTTAAACAATTTTAAAGGTTAATCAATTTCATTAAATAAATTCTATTATTTAAAAATAATTACTAAAATATTTTCAATGTAATACCATTTTTCTATATTTTTGCATTCTGAAAGTATTTCAGATACTGTGGGGTGATGAAATTTTTGGCAGACATGCCCTCTTGTCTCGGGGGTGGAGGTAACAGGATAAATATAGCATAGAGCCGAATTAGTAGCAATACTGATCCGACCAGGGTCGACCACTCAACTTTGTGCTACAACTAACTGCTCCGTGGAGGTTCGATCCCTCCCCCTACAGCTTTTAACAGCCCTTAACAAATTGGATAACAATGAGTTAGGGGCTTTTTCTTTTAGAATAGTTTCACTACTGGTTTCACTACGAGTTGGAAAAAATATTATACCTAATACGGATTAGAGCGCGTATTTTTAAGAAAATAGCCGGGGAATGATTAAGAATATATCAGACTAAGTATTAGAAAAAGAAGCTCAAGAGTTAACCGGGTACAAACGAACCCGCCTTTATCAATTAAGGGTAGACGGTTCAATTCGTTGGACTTGTGCAAAGTCCGGGCAAAAAGTACGGTATCATAAAGTAGACTTACTGAAGTTAATTGGTATGTGATAATTATTTAATATCAATTATTGTAGTCGTTGCAATTGAGCTTAGTCAACCACGACGTTTGCTTGAGTTATTTTGTCCAACTCCCTTAATATTAACCGTTTTATTTCACCGACTTTTTCAATCTTATCTGCTATTTCCTTTTGCGTATTATAATCAATTTCACCGTCTTCTAAGACCGGCAAAGCAAACTGAATATTTTTCAACCTGTGAAGCGAAGGTTTATTTTCCCAATTAAAATTATGAGTTTTAAAAACGCTCCGTAATTCTTGAACTAAAAACGGGTAGTAAACTTTATCTGTCTTAGGAACTAATAACTTTGCATCTCCATTAATACTAAACTTATGCTTTTCTCTATAAAAAATGGTTCCGGCATAGACCCCGTTGGTTGTAATTTGAATACATTCTAAATCATGGTCATAGGTCGAAATATGCCCGAATTCGCCGTTTTGTTTTGTATTAGCCGAATAAGCAACATAACTCCCCTTATTCGCGTCAACATACTTTTTTGTTAGGGCTGCATTCCCGCTTACTATTTTAAAAATGTCTTCTATATTGAACGACTTAGTTACGGTTTCATCATTTAATATTTCGACTTCCAGGTCTACTACTCTCTTTTTGTACTCTTCAATTTTGTCGTAAATGTCAGCGATAACCCGGAATTTTTCGACGATTTCTTCTTGAGCCGATTCACTTATTAATCCATTCTCGTCAATTGGCATATCTATTTCTATATCACTAATCATCGAAGGGTAGACCTTAGTGAATTCGTCCTCCCCTTTCTCCCCTTTCCTTCCACGGGCTAACCCCCGCAAAAGTGGTTGCACTACAAGCTTTACATAATAAATATTGACTAAATCATCTTTCTTCTTTAGTAACCCTCTATCCCCGTTTATAGAAAATTTCCCGGTCATTACTTTGATGTAACCGGCAAAGCCATTGGTTGACCATGTTAGAAATTCCCCGTCGAAATCAAAGGTGTTTATATGTGTTAAGGCATCCCGGTTTGAGGCGGAGTAAACAGCGTAAGAACCTTTATTAAGATTGCCATAACCCTTAGTGTATTTTGGCAGACCCCGAAATATATCAAATAGGTCTTTTAGCTTGAACGCCTGAAACTTTAGATTAGGCTTTTTTTTTTCGGCAAGCTCGGTTACTTCATCTTGAAAACTTTTAATTGTCGAAGCAACATCTTCAATAATGGAAGAGAATTCAAAAAGCGAAACCGTTTCGTTTTTATCCCGGATGCCTAAATTTATTTTTTCTTCTTCAGTCCATAGTTTATCTATTACCCAATTGGATTCAACGTTTTTAATAAAAAAGCTTGCCGGAATAACCTTACATCTATTGTCATTATTTATTTTTGCAAAGGCATTCTTATTCCCTTTGAAAAAAGAATATAAAGTTACGGCTTCATTTAAGTCGTTTTGATCAATGTCAAATCTGTAGACGTCCCTTTTCTCCCCTATTTCACTTACCAGATAAGTAAAAACAGGGTCGGTCTGAATAACCTTTTTATCACTCTTCTTTGTTACTGACAGGACATAAGTTTTCTTATTGGTAGTAAAAAAAGTATTAAGTGGAAGCGATATCAGGCCATCAATAAAACATTCGTCAAGAAGAAATTTACGTAGGTGCTTATCATTTTGCCTAATAAGCATACCGTCGGGTATTACAACGTAAGCTTTGCCATTTGGCTTAAGGGCTTTTATAATCCATTCCATAAATAACCCTTCGACGCCTAATGCACTTATTTTATAATGAGACACTAAGTCGCCATCCTTTTTAATTTCTTCTTTTAGGTTGCTGCTTCCACTTGTCACATAGGGCGGGTTAGTCAAAATCAAATCGTATTCATTTTCCGTGGCATCGGATAACGTACCTAAAATAGAATTCGTTTTAAGGACAAAGCTTTCATTGAATAGTTTCGCGAACTCTTTTGTTAACCCCGGATTATCTTTTATTAAGTCAGAAAAATAAATAAGCATATTAGCTTTGGCTAATATTATTGTTTTCTGTTCATCCTTATCGAAGCCCTTGTCATAGCCGTGTATTGTAATTTTAGGCAGGATGGATTTTTTGTTTATAGTATATAGGTAATCGAGTTTCGTCACTATTGGTTCAAGCAGGAATTTACCTACCCCACAAGCAGGGTCGCATATCTTTACACCGTCTTTAATTTCGTCTTTTGCCATTTCGACTATAGCCCGTACAACTTTAAGCGGCGTAAAGAATTGTCCCCAATTTTTCTTACTGATGCTTTCCTTTAAAAAGCTTTCAAACAGTTGACTTTTAAAATCGTAGTCTATATGCTCAAGCTTGCCATAGTCCTTAAATCGCAATAACACTTTCTTAAAGACAGTACTATAACCTTTGACTGCTTTTTGATCTTTACTAACGAAAATAGTTCCATTAATAATAGTTGTTTTATCAATGGGATTTTCAGGAAATAAATCTTTTATTTTTGGACGAATAACACTTGCGTAATTTTCAAGAATTTCGTCGGGGTTGTTAGTTTCAAAGCTTGTAATCAAAGTGTTGAAATTATAGATTCCCCGAAGCACTTCTAAGTCACTTAAATATTTGAATATAAATAATTCAACAAATGTGTATAAACAGTTCTCCGGTGTCGCTCCGCTAACAGTCCATATATCTTGCCATATCTGCCTTGCCAGTCCTGTAGGGTTGACAAGTTGCTTAGGCTTTATATTGTTATTAAGCTCATTGATTGAGTAATTAATTTTGACAATCAGGTTAACGATTTTCTCGTCGTGAATGTTGAAATTTTCTTTTATCTCTAAGCCCTCTTCATCGTTAATTCTTTTGCCGGTTAAACAATTTACCCAAACCGTTTCCTTTGTATCGGTTGCTATCAATAGTTTACAATGTAGCTTTTTGGCAACTTCAATTTCTTGCTGAATAGCTTTTTCTTGTTGTGCTTTCGTTTTGAATGCTGAAGGCTTTTTGTATTCAATGATAGCTATTACAGTCTTGCGAAAAACTATGATGCCGTCAACTTTTTTCTTTTCAATTTCACCGTAGTCTACATGCCGAATTATATTATGCTCCTTAAGGGCTTTGATAGTGGTAGCACCGATATTATAAAAATCCCATTTACCAACTTTGGCCGGATTCTTTAATAGGTCTCTTTGTAATAGTTCTTCGCTCATTAGGAAAAGATTTCGCCTTGTTTCGTATTAATTAATTTTAAATATTTTACCGTTTCTTCAGCTACGTTAAATATATCCTCGGAGCATTTGTTTTTAAATGCCTCTCTCGCAAATTTATCTGCATAAAACAAGTCCTTAACTATTTGTAAATCAACTTGTAACACATTAGAAAGCATTATTAGTTTGGTTGTGCTAAATTTTTGTGAGCCGTTTTCAATTCTGCTTATTGCTGTGGCGTTAATCCCAATTCTTGCCCCGAAATCGGTTTGTGTCCAATTTCTTTTTTCCCTTTCGACCTTAATAAAATGCCCGAAACTTGTCATTTTTGGGTTTTACTTATTTTATACTTGACGTATTTTTAGCAAATTAACTAAAAAATTGAGTTTTTTTTATTTTTTTTGAGGTGAATTATAGAAAAAGCCCCACTAAAATAGCAGGGCTTCGGCTCGGGGTAGGTGTGATTGAGACCTAAGAACCGCTATAATTCAACATTTTCAGGCATTAGTTTAGCATTGCACAAATATATTTTTTAATACTGGCCTTGCTGTGGTTCGTGTTAACCATACTTAACGCTATTGAGTTATTAAACCCTTCTATGCCAATCTTATGGCAAAGGTGAACCAACGATACAAACAATTCATTTGTAACGGGGACGGATAACCGCCTTTTAACCTGTGAGGCATACATGAACGCGGTTCTTTCGTCGCTGCCTGTAGTTGTTGCTAATAGTTTGTTCATTTTCCTTTGGCCTAAAATTGCGTTTTTCATTTGGGGTGATTTAATTGTAAACATTGGTTTGATTTATAGAGTAAAGATTTATTGTAAGCCTAATTTTTTGATTTTAGTAATGGTATTGATGTGTACCCCGGTGATCTTTGAAATGTCAACTGCCTTATACCCCTTCTTTAAAAAATCTAATGCCTTTTTATTCTTTTCCTTGCCTAAGAATTTCAAAGTATCTTCCTTGCTACCTTCTACCCTTCCTTTGTAAATGCCCTTCGCCTTTGCGATCTTAATGCCTTCCACCTGCCTTTCCTTTATTTGCGTCCGCTCCATTTCGCCAACTACCCCTAAAATAGAAATCATCATTTTAGCGATGGGGTTTTCTTTGCCGTCAATATCTAACGTGGAAAGACCTTGTGAAACGAAGTGAATAGTAATCTTGTTTTCAGTAAAGAAGTGGATTGTATTTATAATGTCCCTTAAATCCCTTCCTAAGCGGTCGATGGTTAACACGGATAAGGTAAACTTATTGCCTTTGTTGATAAGACCTTTGATTTCATTACCGCCGTTTCTTTCAAAGAATGGTATTGCGCCGCTACATTTATCTTCTACTACAAGATTGAAATTCTTTTCATCAACCCTTTGTCTGTCTGTCTTCTGATCTAAAGTACTTACCCGGCAATAAAGGACTTTCATAATTCACAATTTAAGGTTAGTTGCTATTGAACCCTAAAATTAGGAAATAATAATTCGATAAACAATACAAAACGGTAAAAAAGATTGAAAATATATTTCACAATTTGGGGTACACTCTATAAATGTGAGAAAGTGAAAAGCGTCCGAAGACAAGCATTTAATTTCTTAACTTTGATGGAAGTAAAATTTAAGAGATGTTAAACAAAGATGAATCCAAACCTGAAGACGCCCCGCATACGTAAACGAAGCCCGAAGCATAAGAGATAAGAAAAATGCCAATTGTGCCGGAGTAATGGATGAAGCGACCGGGCAGATTTTTACTTATTATATTCGACCGTAGGAAGCGTTAAACAGCTTTTTACGTAGGCGGTTAGTTTCTCCCGCGCTTCTTTATTGTTGCGCCTTGCCTTTTTATTTAATTCCAATAATTCGTCAATTTTAGCATTGTGCCGCTCAACTTCTTTCGTAATCGCCTCTATCCGCTTCTTAAGCCGAAATATCTTGTTATCAATTTGCCCCATTTTCGGTGATTTACAGAGCAAATATAAGTTATATTATATATATTGTTCGGTGGTAAAATGTTTAGAACGACCGGGAAAGCAGGTATTATTTTTCATTAATTAAAATTGTTATCGATTGATTTTAAAGCCCGTGGCTGAAGATAAGGGGCGGCGAAGGCTATCGTAAGGGGCTTATATGAAGGCTACAAGGACGCCCCGGTTCTGATCGTTTGAGGGCAAAAACAAATCTTACCCTTTACCGATATAAGGGCAGCGGTAATTCGTCTACGCTACTAAAATAACCCTAATCCATTTTATTACGGCTTCGGGCGAACTGATTACGGCTTCATTTATCGGGTCGTAATACCCTGTAACCTTTACCAGTATTGACTATTAGAAGATTTTAATACCAAAAAACCGGGGTTGAAGTCCCCTATTGATATTCTGTAGCTATTCTCTTTTTTATTATATACATTCTCATTGAAAATAAGTTGTAATCCCGTAATAAAACGATTTTACCTTTATAACTAACTAACTATTAACGAATTATAAATTACGGCTTCATTTTAAACGCCGTAATATTCCCGTAATACCCGTAATAAAGTAAAAAAAGCCCCCGAATAGACATTCCGGGACTAAAACTAAAACATACAAAAAGGTCGCTACACAATGAAGTATAACGACCTTGCTCCGTTCAACCGGCGGGCTTTAGAAAGAACATATCAAATCCATAGGAGGTACGAAGACCTTAGCAGATTTATCCCGCTTTTCCGGTGCTATTAAATTATAGTAATTTGTTGTTTGGCTTCCCGGATTAAAGATTATGCAATAGTGCAGCCCTACTAAGGCATAGGTACAAGGCCATGCTTCAGGAAATTTATTTATCAGGTAGTTTTCCGCGTCGGGTAATGTGTCGAATTCTTTCTTCAATAAAAGTTCATCAGCAAAGCCGCTAAAAAAGCCGTCGTTCTGATATTCGTAATAATTAATTGGTTGCATAGCTATAGGGTATTTATTTTATGAAATATGGTTATAGGGTAATCACTTTTATTAATTCTACTTTGGAAGTACCCAAAGAAAATGGATTAAACCCTTCAATTTTGTTTAGCCTGAAGTACTGAAAAGAAACTTTATAAAGGGCGGCGAAATCTAAAGCTTCTATGTCTTCAGGCTTTAAATACATTGAACAGGAAACCAATTTTCCGTCCTTGCTTGCCGCTTCGCGAAGACCCCTTCCCCAATACCGGGAAAACTGGTTTACTGTCGCCGTAGGGATAGCCGCGTTAACGTTTCCGAAGTTTAAATCAAACGATGGGTCTTCCGGGTTATCAATATGCCCGGCGAAAGGGTAGACAGAAACGTTACCGTATTCCGTACCGTTAAAATTTAGTAAGTGAATGGAATGTCCGGCGTCCTGTGTCCCTCCCCAAATTAAAAGGCGGCTATTAAATTTATCTGGCTTACGGGTCATAACCCCGGCGACCAATTCCATTTTATAAATAGCCGGGCAAAGGACAGACGAATTCTTAAGCCGGGTCATTATTGCCGGGCTAAATAACATTTCGATCTTTTCTTTATTCGCGATAATATCGGTGTCGCTAATGTAAGTAACCTGTCCGTAAACCTCTTTATTTTGGGCGGTATAAAGTTCGTTCCAATGGTCTTTGTCCGGCTTCCACGAAAGCGTATATTCCTTAGCCGTTAATTGCGACATAGGCGTAAAAGTTATTTCTTCGCTATGGTCTATTTTATCAGTCCAATCAATCACCTGTGAAATGTCGCGTTTATAAAAATCAGTTTGCGGCGTGAATATGAAAATGCTTTTATCGTCCGGGTCTTGTGTAACGAACAGGTTAAAAAGTTTAATAAAGTCCTTTACAAAGTCGGTTTGTTT
>JBDSLD010000413.1:0-9485 GCA_039916545.1 Ferruginibacter sp. | reverse complement strand
ATTGGGCCATTAAAAAAAGAAAAGCAGGTGTTGATAGCACTGGATAATAAGTTCATTAAAAAGTTAAATAAATATTTTTCCATTCTCCAATATTAATACCACCGACGATTTTTTTTCAAATTCTCATCAGCATAAACATTCTGTTTTAGTTAACAAAAAAGCAAATATTTTTAAACTCACAACTGCCTTTTTTATTTACTATTCAACGAAAGCCTTATGAGAAAAATTTACAGCACCCTTACGCTATCTTTCATTGCCCTTGCCCTTTTTAGCCAGGATGGGCCCTTACTACAAAAATTTAAATACAGGATCGATCATTACCGCGCAATCGGCTACGGTATTAACGGCGCCGGTAATTATAACCAGTTAGATCTTTTATCAGGCGTACGCACAAACAACAGTACATCGGCATCGATCGGCGCTAATTATTATGCCATTAAAAGTACTGACAGGATATTGATGACAACTACAGCCGGTCTTTTTTCAGCCTACAACAGGATCAAGTCAGTGAATACTTCAGACGATGACCGGACGAGGTCCTTAACATTATTGCCTTCTGTCAGTGTGCTGAATAAATGGTTTACCAACAATAAATTTACAGAGTTGGGTGCCGTAGTTTCTTCCAACTTCAATTTAAATAAAGATGTCCGTACCGCCCAGGCTGGCCCTCAAAAAAATAATCGCACTGGTTACGCATTGGGAGTCAACCTGGGGATCGGTACCGGCAGGCTGGAGAACATAACAGATATGCAAAATGCCTTGTGGTTGTACAAAGAATTAAATGAAGCAAAAATAACCGCCAGGGAACTATCCGGCGATGAATTACTGGAACTGGGCCGGGCCATCACAAAAGGAAATAATACGCGTGTGCTAGACGCAAGAAGACGGACGCAATTTATTCTGAAAACAGTCGATAGCTATTTTCAGCAGCAACAGCTGATCACTAAAACCGATATCGATTATTTCATGCGGCTTAATGACATTTTGTTTTTTGCAGTCAATAACCCCAGGTTCTCCGGAACGGAAAAATACATTCGCCTGACACCGGCGGTCTCAGGCGGCACAATGGATGTCAATCAATACAATATCATCGATAAATATGAGCAACGCTATGATACCCGCTCCGTTATTTTATCTACCGGTATCAGTAAATACAGGCCGGTAAACCTGGCACACCAGGAGAACTATGGTATTGCAGCAAAACTAGCCTATATTTCAAAAAAGAGTACCGAAAGGTATCTTACGTCAGGAGTGGTAACAGATGAAACACATAGGCATTCAGACCTTAAACAGGCTGGTGTAAAAGGATTCTTCGAACACGCGGTTTACCCAAATACACGTACCATCATCACTGTTAATCTCCAGTCGGAAGGTGGTTACCAGGACCTTTCGAATGAATCCAATTTTTACGGTAATGTGGGTCTTGCGGGGATATTCAATTATTTTATCAGTTACCGCACGAGGCTCAACTGCAGCGCCGGAATTTCCTATCAAAAGAATATGTACTATGATGATATCATTTACTTCGATGCACTGCCGAATCAACTTCAGCTAACAGCAGCGCTGGGTTTAGAAATAAATTTATAGGCGCTGGCAGCGCGGTCTAATATTTGTCGCCGGAAAGTTATTGTAAAAATAATGCTATCATAATTTTAGCCGTTTAGCCCTAAAAATTACTAAAATCCTCCCCTGGTTAAATGTAAATGCGTGGTTAACACAAAGCTGGTTCTCAACATATGAGCTTCGATATCAGCCTATATGCTTATATTTATACCACTTTTATGGTAAATCTGGCTACCATCCACAATCATGTTATTGTAATGCTCAACGCAGGCCTCTCAAGGGCCCTCACCTATCATAATATCCCGCATACGCTGGACGTTGCAGCGCAATGTATGGCCATTGCAAAAGAAGAAGGCATAACGGACAAAAACACGTTGCTGGAACTACAGGTAGCCGCTCTCTACCACGATACAGGGTTTATGTTTATTTACAACAATCATGAAGAACGAAGCTGTAAACTGGCAAGAGAGCAGTTACCCGGTTTTGGAATGAGCGAAAAAGCAATTGAAAATATTTGTGAATTGATCATGGCAACAAAGGTTCCGCAGTCTCCCCACAACGACTTACAAAGGATCATCTGCGATGCCGATCTTGACTATCTCGGACGGGAGGATTTTTTTGAAACGGGCGCTAAACTACGCCTCGAATTAATCGCCTATAAATTTATTACCGGGGAAAATGACTGGGAAGAGCGACAATTAGACTTTTTGCAAACGCATCAATATTTTACTAAAACTTCCGATAAAAAAAGAGGCCCGGTAAAACTCGAATTTCTGAAACAACTGGTAAACAATAAAAATAAAGAAACGACCTAATTATTATTGAAACGTTTACATGAGACAAAAAAATTTTTGGCTGAGAGCTTTGAATGTAAGGCATGATGAGGGCTGGTTGGTAAAAAAACTGTTTCTGCTTCAGTTTCTACAAGGGGCCGGTATCGCATTTTTTTTTACCGCGTCATTCGCCTTGTTCCTCGCACGCTTTTCTATCCGGGAGTTGCCCTATGTTTTTATATATTCTTCCTTGTTGTTATGGATAGCGGGTTTTGCTTATTCCAAAGTTGAGCATAAGTTCAATATCAGTAACCTGGCCATCCTGATCACTGTTTTTATGATTGGCAGCATGCTGATTTTCCGCCTGGCATTTGTATATGTAAAAACAGATTGGTTCCTTTATTGGATGCTGGCCTGGTTCAATGTGCTGTACCTGCTCAACAACCTGGAGTTCTGGGGTATTGCCTCTTTACTATTCGATACCCGCCAGAGCAAACGGCTCTTTGGCGTGATAAGTTCCGGCGATATTCCGGCGAAATTCATCGGTTATACACTTGCCCTCTTTACGGTGCAATATATCGGTACGATCAACCTGTTATGGATCGGCATCATCTGCATGTCTGGCTCAATCCCCTTTTTACTGAGTATAAAAAAGTCGGGGAAATTGCTGGAGGTGCAACACAAAAAAAAGCATCCTGCCAAACACTCCGTACAGAAAGTTAGCAAGCTGGTTAAAAATTTCTCAGGTAATACCCTGATCAGGCGTTTATCCATTCTCAGCATTATTATCACGGGTGCATTTATCATAACCAATTTTGCTTTTTATGCGGGTGTGAAAGAGGCGTTTCATGATGATGTATCGCTGGCAAAATTCATTGCGTTTTTCCTCGCCATTACACGGGTCATCGCAATAACTGTAAAAGTTGCTTTTACCGGCCGTCTCATAAACAGGTTGGGTATCACCCGGTCTCTTTTAATAACACCGGTAGTTATGTTGGTATTCATAGCTACCATTATCCTCACACAAAGATTACCCGGGAGCCAAAAATTAATCATTTACTTATTCGGGGCTACTTCTATCGTAGTAGATATCTTACGTTCGGCCATTAGCACGCCGGTTTTTCTTACCATTATGCAGCCGCTATCCAATCATGAAAGGCTGCGGGCCCATACGATCGTAAAAGGCATTATGGACCCGTTTGCGTCATTGATCACTGGCGTCATGCTTTTAATAATGATACATTATCACCCGGTGCACAATGTTGATTTGCTCGCACTTTCTTATGTACTTTTCTCACTGGGCATCCTGTGGATCATTGGCATTTACCGGATCAACAACCAATACCTTAAAACAATCATCAAAACGATCAGCAGCCGTTACTTCGACAAAGAAAATTTTTCTGTAAATGATTCCGGCACAATTGAACTGCTAAGGGCCAAAGCCAAGACCGGTACCGAAACAGAAGTTATCAATATATTAAATATGCTTTACAAAAGTGGCAATGTATTGTCTGACGACCTGGTAATTTCCGCCCTGGAGCATCCTTCAGAAAAAGTAAAAACAGCTGCCTTAAAATTAATATCGCAAAAGAGTTTTCCTTCGGCAGCAGATGTGCTGCTGCCGTTCCTGCAAGAACAAAACAGTCCACAGCTTGTCGCGGAATCTATCAAGATCATGTGCAGCAACGGTGTCGATAGCCAACTGGTGTTACCTTTTATAGAAAGTACTGAACCAGTGATTAAACAGGCTGCTCTCGCAGGCTTATTCTTTTACGGATCAGGCGAGAGCAGCGCCACTGCTGAAGCAACATTGGCCCGGATGATCGTGTCGCCGAATGTTAAGGACAGGCTGATGGTTGCAGAGATATTAAGTATCCAGGAAAACAGCAGCCAGGTTGATATGATCCTTCAACTGATGAACGACGAAGATATCAACGTCAGAAAAACAGCTTTTTTAGCCGCAGGAAAATCGGGCAACAAAGCATTACTACAAGACCTGATGAACCGGATAAATACAGAGAAGGCAGAAATAATTCAACCGCTTTTTATTGCCGGCGAACAATCATTGCCATTCATCTTTGCCTATGTCAGTGACCCAACAGCAATGCACCTCCAGAAGGAAAAACTATTACTTTTATGTGGAAGGATAGGCGGTGGAAAGGCACATAAAATGTTATTGAATTTACTGACCACTCACCCGGAGGAATACATGACTATCGTAAAAGCCATGTACCGCAGCAATTATGTTCCCAGGCCTGCAGATCAGCACATTTTTATATCGGTCATAAAAAAAATGCTTTCGCGAAGTGCAGGTATCATCTATATGGAAAGCAGTTTAGCGCCATGGCAGAAAAAATACCAGTTGCTCAACAATTCCTTTAACCTGGAATTGAAGGCACTAAGGGAAAGTCTGCTCTATGTTTTTGCGTTGCTGTATGACCGGGAGCACATCAATAAGGTACGCACAGCATATGCAACAGGCAAAAAAGAAAGCATCATTAATGCGATGGAGATCATCGATATCGCCGTACGGAAGGATATCGCGAATCAATTCAATACTATCTTTGAGCCCGGTAATATCACTGAGCGAATGCATGGACTTAGAAAAATCTATCCTGTTGAATTCTTCGAGAATGTAGAAAGGGTACTGATCAGGATACTGGCAGAAGATATAAGGCCGTACAATAACTGGACAATGGCCTGTTGCCTGTACACTTCTAAAAAACAGCGGCATGGCATCGATCATTCTTTAATCACCAAGTATACTTCTGCGGAAAATTTATTGCTGCGGGAGACTGCGCTGTTTGCCTTGTGAGCCTGGTATGATTTATAAAACATATTTTGTTTTTTATTGAAATATTTTACCTTTATCAAATGTCTGCAAACTCTAATCAACAATTGCTGCTGCTCGAAAAAGTACTGCTACTAAAATCGCTGAGCATTTTTAAAGATACGCCAGAAACTACCCTTGCTGAACTTGCTCCTTTGATGCAGGAAGAAGAAGTGGAGCAGGGTATTGTGATATTTGAAGAAGATGAGCCAGGCGATTGTATGTATATTATTCTCACGGGCCAGATCCAGATCCATAAAGGAAAAACCACGCTGGCGGTGCTGCAGGAAAAAGAAGTATTCGGCGAACTGTCTTTGCTGGATGCCGAAACAAGGAGCGCCACTGCCACGGCAAAAACAGACTGCATCCTCTTTAAAATTGACCAGGAACCTTTTTATGAACTCATAGATACACGGCCCGTAGTTGCCAGGGGATTTATTAAAATTTTATGCAAAAGGTTGAGGCAGCTGAATGAAAAAACGGCACGCGGTGCGATATGATTGATTGGCCGGGATTTCACGATTGTACGATGCGTGATCTTTCCTTCTCTACAATTTCCCTAACAAATTAGTGTGCTAATAATTTAATCCTGAAATGTCGCACCTATAGTGCTTTTAACTCATTTGAAATATTTCTGCTACCAAAATTTCGCCTCTATGAGGCTTGCCCTACTCAGATATCCAAATTAATTTTACTTATGATTAAATTCAACTCATCCCTTACCAGGCGCAGGCTCCGCCCTGTGTCTTACCCTTATTAATACATGTCACCCGGATATGCAATAGTTTCTTTCTTGAAAATATTTTGAAATTCAAGGGGTAGTAACTAAGAAGACACAGGACGGAGTCCTGCGCCTGGCAGCAAGAGTGAGCTCCTATTGTGTCATTTATTTTTATCCTGAGGACAGGAAGATTGATCTCACCAGGCGCAGGACTACGTCCTGTGTCTGAAGCGAGAGAATTGTCGCTCTTATTTTTTTATACTCTTCTTTATTCTAAATGCAGGACACCATCCTCACCAGGCGCAGGACTCCGTCCTGTGTCTTCCTCGTTACTAATATTTATCGGCATTCAGTTGTTATACGCACATAACAACGGGAATCAACAATGGAATATGCAGGATGAAACTCTACTCTTAAAATAACCTATAAGAAATTACCTTGTAAAATTAAATGATCCCTGCTACCCAGTGGCTTTAACGGTATCTGTTACCGCCTCGATCATTTCGAGGTGTTTGAGCTTATTTTGTTGGCGCAGTTCTTTAGTAGTAGTGGTAAAATAATCATGCTGTTTGAAAAATTTGACCTGGATGAGGTTCCAGTCATTCTCTGTTTTGACGAAGCCCTTGGCTTTCAATTCCAGGTAAAGGTTATTGGCGATCGGAAAAAAATCTTCGCGGCCTAAATAATCAAGATCGGCATCACAAATAATTTCTTCCAGTTTTGTCAATGGCTTTTGTGGTATCCTTGTCGCCAGTATCAATCCACGTATGACCTCAATTTGTTCCGGGCTTACACTAAATTCCGCTAACTCCTGCTTTGCCAGGTCGCAACCCATTTCCTCGTGTTCATTGTAGGTAAACAGAAAGCCGGTATCATGGTAGAGACAGGCAATCTTCAACAAGATCAGGTCTTCCGGGTCGGTAATGTTTTCGCTGATGGCGATCCTTTCCGCCTGCATTTCTACATCAATAGTATGATCCACGCAATGGTACAGCAGGTCGCCCGACAAATTGTTGCTAAGGTTAAGCAGCACCTTAGAGCGTATCGTTTCATAAATTTCGTTTGTAAGCATATAGCATATAAAGTACAAGTATAACCAAAATAGTTTATTGTATAACACAGCAGCGCGAAAATTACCTCGCGACGCTCTTTATTTCATAAATAATTTTTTGCACCGGATGTTTGCGCTGAACAAAAATATAAATACGTAAAATAAATATGTTTCGAAATAAGATTGCTATCTCGGGTTTAAATGCGCTGTTAGATTTATTTACCGGAAAAGGAATCGATAATTTATAAATAATCAAGATAATGTTATATATTTCGCCATCAATACTCTTTCGATTAACTGCTTTGGAAATCCATTCTTATAATAAATCCCCAGCAACCATTTTTTATTTTACAATTGATAATTATTGCCGGTATTATTTTTTAGAAATCCCTGATGTATTTACCCACAACACCAGGTCAATATCAACCGAGAAGTAATGATTATTTCTCTTTTTAAGAAGAATACCAATGGCCGGCTGAGCCAACATTTGAACGATCAACGTTTGCGCCAATACCAGGTGTATGTAAGACCGCCATTTTTATTTAAAAACATTTTATAAAATATTGCCGAATCATTATTCGAAACATTCTTTAACCCTGTTTTATGAGAAGATTTTTTACCCGAATCAATTTAAAAAGTATTTCATTCCTGCTATTGCAATGCCTTTTATCAGTCGGAGCATTGTACGCCCAGCAGACAACAATGAAGGATTATGTGCTTTTCAGTGGGAACGGCACTTGTCCGGGTAATAAATGGCAGTGGCTACCGGCGTACCCGGGCTATGCCGTTCAACTGGGATCTTCTTCAAGTGTTCAAGGTGGCTCGGTTGGTAGTTACCGCCTCATCAAATCTACAGGCAGCGTATTTTTTAATGCCAATATTTATGCCGGCAGTAGAGTGTACCTGGCCGGCAATAATACCGTAACCGGGAAAATAACCGCGGCCAATACTCCTGCCGCACCAGGTACGGCACTCTTCATAGCAGGTGGTGCAACGATTGGGGGAAATATAGACGTAAACGGAAATGCCTTTATCGGTGGCGGTACCGTTAGTGGCTCGGTCAGGCATCCTGCCGGAACTACTTATTCAGGTCCAGCGCCGGCCGGTGGCAATTTAACCGGCACACCAATACTACCGACCCTGCCGAAAATGCCTGCTGTTATACAGTTTCCATCATGCTCACAAATACCGGATATCCGTTCCTCGCGTACTATCAACCCTGGTGCCTACGGTGGAATCAGGCTACAGGGAAATCAAACACTTACCTTAAGCGGTCCGGGTGTATATGTTTTTGATAAGATTGATAATACAGGTAATACCAATTATTTTGTTTTTGATTTTAAGGATAACCCTTCGGGTACTTTTAAAATTTATATCCATAAGGATGCCGATTTAGGCAAGATCAATGCAACTGCGATCAATGGTGGCAGTGCGGGCCGCATATTCACGGAACTGCATGGCAACGGTGCCTACTGCTCAAACAGGACCTGGGCCTTTGCTGTTTCCAATGGCCATTCAAAGGGTCCGGGATCAAAATGGCTGGGTACTGTTTATGCCCCATACGGTGCAATAAATATTGGTTCCGGGGCGGGAAAATCAACCGTCACGGGGGCACTATGGAGCGGTACGCAAGTCAATATCCAGTGCGGTGTAAAAATAATTTATGCCCCTTATGGAGAATGCGAAGCGCCCAATGTAAATGCAGGTGAAGACAAGGCCCTGGATTTTGCGAACCAGACAACACTAACCGGTTCGTCTACTACACCCGGTGTAACATACAGCTGGAAAACAATCAAAGGCGGACAAATTACCTCACCGGCAAATACTGCGGCAATCACGGTTTCATCCGCTGGTACTTATATATTGACAGTCACTTCCGGAACCAGTTGCACTGCAACAGATACCGCATTAGTAACCGGGAAAAACAATAGCCTGATCGGATCAGAACTGCAATCGATCTTTCAAAATTTCAATCCAAACGACCCGCCTTCTCCATTCTTTACGATTCAGCATGATAGCATTTTTATAGATGTAATTACGAAGGAAGGCAGGTACCAGGAGGCGCTTGACCTGTTAACTTCGCCTGCTTACGGATTAACAAACATCGTCAGCAATGGCAATAGTAATTTTATAATCACCGGCCTCTTTAAGATCAATAAATTGCAGATGCTGAATGCGCTCGGAGAACTGATCGTTTATGCAAGGCCCTATTATGCGGCATACAGCAATAACGGGTTAGTATCATCTGCAGGCGATACTTCGATGCGCTCCGATCTTGTACGCAACGGGTATAAACTGGAAGGAGAAGGAATTAAGATCGGTGTTATCTCGGATAGTTACAAAACCATACAGTCGGCAACTACAACACCGATCACCAATACAGAGGCGCAGGATATCGTGAACGGTGATCTGCCGGGTGTTGGTAATCCTGATGGCAACACTACGCCTGTTACTGTTTTACAGGATTATCCAATCAGGCGGTCAGACGAAGGAAGGGCAATGCTTCAAATAGTTCATGATGTGGCGCCGAAGGCAGCGCTGTATTTC
>JBDSLD010000412.1:0-3703 GCA_039916545.1 Ferruginibacter sp. | reverse complement strand
TTTGAAAAGAGCACCTAATAACACCGGCACGGCAGCCGCAGATACTAAAATGTTAAGAATACGATCGATTGGGCGAGATTGACCAGCAGCCATAATTGTTTTAATTTAGAATTTTGATTGAGAGTTTGATTACTTTATTAATACACATTATACTATAACCTTATAATTGGGTTATAAGTACTTTCTCACATGTAAGGTTCAGGTTTTGGGATTTGTTTTACTTACCTTTTTTTCATTGCAGGAGGCAAATCAATTACACAACGGAAGCCAATATAAGATTTTGTTGTATCCTGGTATTCGTAGTTACGTGTACTTGTTTGAAGAAAATATCCTACATCCTTCCAGCTTCCACCACGGATTACTTTACGTTTCATACGGGGAGGATCAGTATCTTTTGCGTTCCACCGAATATCCGGGTTCATATCGTGCTGAAAAGAATATCCACCTTCATAATATAAAGAAGAGGTCCACTCAGCAACATTGCCCGCCATATTGTACAGACCAAAATCATTTGGCCAGTAGGCATCTGCCCTTACTGTGTAAAAACCACCATCTTCAGGATAATTACCACGACCTGGTTTGAAATTAGCCAGCAGACATCCTTTTTTATTTCTTAAATAAGGACCTCCCCACGGGTAAGGCGATTGAGAACGGCCACCACGTGCAGCATATTCCCATTGCGCTTCAGTCGGAAGACGAAAATCAGATTCGGTTGTCCTGCTTTTTGATTCAAGGAATCCATTTAAATATTGTGTTCTCCACTCGCAAAATGCAGTAGCCTGCTTCCACGAAACGCCTACCAATGGATAATTACCAAATGCAGGATGACCATAATATTTTTTAGCCATTGGTTCATTGTAGGAATATGCAAAATCCCTTATCCAGCATAGTGTATCAGGATAAATGGGGATATCAGCTTTATCAATAAACTTTGAGCGTTGTACATTAACATTTTCAGGTTTTGTAGCCTCCTTGTAGTTAAAAGTTTCTGAATGATACTTCATCTTTGTAGGATCAAGCTCCTTCCTGTTGAAAATACGGTTGTCAGGGGTAAGGATCATTGCATCGATCTTTTCCATTGTCGCTTTATCACCCCATTTGATAGTTTTTGCCTTTTTCCAATCAACATATTGATTCCCGTCTGGAGCTTGTTTGACAAAGCCCATCAAGGTCGCAGCTATAGAATCCCTAACCCAGTTGGTAAACTGGCGATATTCGTTATTAGTTATTTCAGTAGCATCCATCCAGAACCCACTAATAGATACCTGTTTGTTACGGGAAGTATAAGCATAATTAATATCCTCATCGCTTGGCCCCATATGAAAAGTTCCAGGTGGAATGTAGACCATACCCGGTGGCTTTGGAAGGCTCCAACTCTTGCCAGGTGCAACCCCGTACAACTGCCCGTCATTAGGTAAGTCCTTACCTTTCTTATTTTTGCCAAGCATTTTACAGCCAGACAATGACACGATAGCTATAACAGCTATAATAGTTAATGACCCGTTCTTCATTTTTTTAACTTTGAGCTTTAAGCTTTGAGGGTTTGGCAAATGTAATGATTATTTTGAATTATGCTCATCTTGTTGCACCACGTACTATTATTTTTTGTGTTATTTGATAGCATCAGGTAATAAAAACGACTAAGGATTCAAAATATTGTGCCTTTCCCATGTTATTTTATTCAAATTACTAATTTCATGTAATAATAAATCCGTATGTGAAAATGGAGCTAAACATGTATAATTTTTGCACAAATAAATAAGTGCAGGTGTGCCACCAGGCTTATTTTCGAGCAATGGAAATTTCCTGATTTCCTTTGCTGTAGCCATTATGACCATATTAGGGATGTATTTTAACAGTATATCATTAGCCAACATTGCAAAATTCGTACCCACTATTGCAATTTCATTAATACCTGTTATTTGCCTGAGTGCACAGGCGGCCCATATGCCAAATGACCCGGGATATTTTGCAATAGACGGCATCAATATTTCCAGCATTTTTTTAGCCCTGTTTTGCCACTCCCGTTTGTCAAAAATGACCGATAAATCATACAAATTTTCCGCCATGACCGAGTTGCCGGATGGTACCGCCCCATCATATATTTCTTTTTTTCTTACTATTACATCGTGTTGCTCTTTACCCGTAAAAAAGAAAAAAATATTTTCATCATCGCTAAAATTTTGAATTATATAATCACAATAGTCATATGCTATTTGTAAATATTTATTGTCGAAATTTAATTTGTAAAGTTGAATACAGGCCGCCACCAGGTAGGCGTAATCATCCAAAAAAGCGGGATACCGGGCTTCCCCATTTTTATAGGTGTGTTGTAGTTCTTGTGAGGCCCCGTCTTTTTTAAAATTATCCTGTATAAAATTGAAGTTTTTTTCCGCTGTTAAAGCATATGATTTATCCTGTAACACAACCGCAGCCTTACCAATAGCCTTAAGGATCAATGCGTTCCACCCTAAGATAATTTTGTCATCCAGGGCTGGCCTGGTCCTTTCATTTCTATGCAAGGATAGCCGTTCTAAACATTCTGTGATAAACTGCTGGAACTGATCCTGGTCAATCCGTTTTGCTTTTGAGAAATCTTCAATAGGCTGCAATATCCGGAGTATGTTCTTTTCCTCCCAATTTCCACCTTCGGTTACATCAAAAAACTCGCAAAATAAGGCTGAATCACCCTCCAATATTTCGTCAATTTCTTGCTTTTGCCATACGTAATATTTTCCTTCTTCCCCTTCGCTGTCAGCATCCAATGCTGCGTAAAATCCTCCTTCGACACCTGATAATTCCCTGGTAACAAAGGCGATGGTTTTACGGATTGCATCCTCATATTTTTTATCTGTAGTCAGCTGGCAGGCATCACATAATATATTTATTAGCAACGCGTTATCGTAAAGCATTTTCTCAAAGTGGGGCGCCAGCCACTCATTATCCGTGCTGTACCTGGCGAGTCCGCCGCCGACATGGTCATATATCCCGCCGTTGAGCATTTTATCAATAGAAAGCAAGGCCTGTTGCAGGGCCTCTTTGTTGCCAGTAAAATAATAATACTGTAAAAGAAACTGGATCGTGAATGTTTGTGGAAATTTGGGCGCACTCCCAAAACCACCCCACTCCCTATCGGCAGTTTGCATAATGGCTGAAAACATTAGCTCAAATTGCTCAAGTGTTCCTAAACTTCCGCCGGCTGAAATATTTGCACCTTGTGTAAAAATGCCGGATTTTTGAATATGGTCCGTGAGGTTATCGGCCTGTCCCTCTATTTCACTTTGCTTTTCCTTCCAGGCCTGTGATATTCCGTGCAATACCTCTGTCCAGGACGACCGGTTAAAAGCTTTCACCGGAGGGAAATAAGTGCCGCCAAAAAAAGGTTTTGCTGCCGGTGTCAAAAAAACATTGAGTGGCCACCCGCCGCTTCCGGTCATTGCCTGTACGGCATCCATATAAATATGATCAAGATCGGGGCGTTCCTCCCGGTCAATCTTAATATTTACAAATTGCCCATTCATTATTGTGGCAACTGCCTCATTCTCGAAACTCTCCCGCTCCATCACATGGCACCAATGACAGGTGGAATAGCCGATGCTCAGGAAGATGGGTTTGTTTTCCGCGCGGGCCTTCGCGAACGCTTCCTCCCCCCAGGGAAACCAATCGACGGGATTGTGGGCGTGCTGGAGGAGATACGGGCTAT
>JBDSLD010000411.1:0-17400 GCA_039916545.1 Ferruginibacter sp. | reverse complement strand
TTTAAAAAAAACATTTTTAAAATGCGCGCTGCCGGTCTTAGGTTTAAAATTTCTTAAAACAGATGTTGGCAAAATTACCCGGTTACCGGTAACTTTTTTCAGGCTTTTATAGATGATCTCGGAACAGTACATGCTGTCCTCTGTCTTCAAATTGAAGCTTTTATCGAAGGGTAATTTTTGAGCATAATAGTTTTTGTACAGACTATGAAATGCATCAATTTCTGTTGGTGAAAGCCGGTACCTGAAAACACCAAAACCAGTCTTTTTTAGAGGATCGACAAAGCTGTCGAATGGTTCACGCCTGATACTTGCTGCGGGATTTTCGGGACCAGCTATGGCATGATAGACAACCCATGAACTATCCTCTTTAAAAATAATACCACTATGTGAATAGGTCCTGTCTTTTTGAGAAAAATTCTGAAGGCTCAGACTTTCGAAATCATCATCACTTCGTGTTACAAGGTCGCCATCGCTGATCAGCAATTTTCCCCTGTTAATAAAGGAATCGTTTTTTGTAAAGGCGGGGTTGACAGGGGATGCGTACTTTTCCTTACTCTCCCGGTCATTGCAGGAAATTGTCAATATGCACATTAAAATAGCACCGGTCAAACTCTGCTTCATTTGAAAAGGAAAAATAGAAAGAGGGATATTTTTACGGCCGTTCAACTTTAATAATTTGCTATGTATATTATCTGCCTATCCTAAAACGGATGGCAGATTCCTACTAAATATTAGTTGGAGGTAAATTGGAATTTGTCGATCCCTACACCCAATCCATTCTGCCCGGTAGGGCCACCGTCAGGTACATAATAGCGAAAGCCGATCCTGGTCTTTTTTGCTTCCGGCATATCACTGATTGTAATGGTAAATTTTGTCCAGTTGCCAGGGTAAGCATTAGTACCTGTCAGCAAAAATCCGGGATTAATATCCAGTAAAATCTTGCTGAAGTTACCGATGCTGTTACTATCCACACCCACATCGGCAGAACTGTTAACGGTATTTAGCCGCACCTGCAACCTGTCTGCCGCTATAGCCGGATCCTCATAGGTCCTGGTATAAAAACTGACCGCGTCGCCATTTTTTACAGTCATTTCCGGAGATACCAGCCAGTTGCTGCAATTGGCTGTTCCAAAGCCACAGTCTATGCTGGTCATAATAAAATCGGTACCGGAGTAGGAAGCATTAAGCGCGCCGAATCCATCGCCGGTACCTTTCTTGTTATCATAATAAAATATGCCTTGTTTCCAGGCGGCTGTACCGATCGGTTTACTGTTGTTGGCAACTACCCATCCCCTCGCAATGCTATTGCTGACGGTATCGAATTCTTCTGCAAAAGAATAATCCACGGGTGTAGTAACAACCGGCTCTTTCTTACAGGCAAATGCTATGATCAGTATCGCGACAAAAAAAGATAATAGTAAGATGAATCTGTTTTTCATGCTAAATATATTTAATGAGGTAAAGATCAATTTAGTGAGCACTCGTAAACGATACTTCATCGATACCGATCACGCTTTGATGTAATTCATTGTATAAGCCATCCGAACTGATGTTAGTAAAAGGAATGCCATTTTGTACCAGGTAACGGAATCCAAAGCGTCCTTTTACAGGAGTTCTCAGGCCCTTTACTTCGCCTTCAAACCTTGTCCAGTTTTGAGGATAGGCCTGTACCGGATCAGTGGCCACACTTTTATAACCTGTGTTGATATCAAGTAGCCTGTTGGTAAAATCACCCGTGACAGAAGCATTGTCACCGACATTCAAAGTGTTGGTTTCATTGATCCACAATTGCAGTCGCGCCACCCCTTTGCAATAAGTGTAAAAAACTATTTTATCGCCATTTTGGATAGTAGTTTCCGGCGAAATAAGCCAGTTATTGATATCATAATTAACAATGACGCCGGAAAAATTAAAGACCTCGGCGCTTGCAATACTGGTGGCTGCATACCCGTTGGACGCTCGTTGCGAAGCATACGCTTTTTCCCATATCCGCCCGGGGAAAGGAGTATTGATTCCGAATTGAAGGGAATCCAATGTAAACTGCGCCTGGTTCCATTCCGGGTAATAAATTGCAACATAATCAGGGGTAGTTATAATAGGCGTTTCAGTTACATCATACCATTTGCGTCCGGTCGGGGTGCTTTTATTGAGTGCCCTCCAGCCCTTGTCGTAGGCTTCCTGGTAATTATCAAAACTTTCAGTAAAAGATCGGCCAGGAACAGGTAAAGCATTGACCAGGTAACTATCGTCTTTACAGGACTGTAATGCTAAAAGAATGACCACAACATACGCGGGTAAATTGCGTAAAATTGATTTTTTCATATTAGTCAGATTCAGTTATGGGGGTTGAGATTGACAGTGAAATTACCCAATTTTTAGAATGCTTCCTACAAATATATTCACGGAATGCAATACGTATTCTCAGGAACAACGATTAGTTCACGCGGGTGTTATTTGCCGCCTTACCCGGTTCAGGCATCAATCGATATCTTCCTGGGAAATGAGCATCCGTTATTTTTATACCTGCATAACACCAGACTTAAACTCAGCAATATCTTTATTTTGATTGGCTGCCGCGATGCCTTCCGATATTAGCATTCGGGTGTCAGCGGGATCAATGATATCATCAACCCAAAGCCTTGCGGCGGCGTAGTAAGGAGAGGTTTGGGAATGATACCGATCCATGATCTCACTCAATAATTTTTCTTCATCCGCCGGAGTGATCATTGTGCCTTTTGCTTTTAAGGAGGCCACCTGGATCTGTAACAAAGTTTTCGCCGCCTGTTCCCCGCCCATGACAGCGATCTTCGCTGTAGGCCAGGCATAAATAAACCGCGGGTCGTAAGCCTTGCCGCACATGGCGTAATTACCCGCGCCATAACTATTGCCGATGATAAAAGTGATCTTGGGAACTACAGAATTTGCCACCGCATTTACCAGTTTGGCACCGTCTTTTATTATTCCGGAATGCTCGCTACGGCTGCCTACCATAAAACCCGTGACATCCTGCAGGAAGACAAGCGGGATCTTTTTTTGATTGCAGTTCATGATAAACCTGGCGGCTTTATCGGCGCTGTCATTGTAAATAACACCGCCTAACTGCATCTCTCCCTTCTTGTTTTTTACGATCAACCGCTGGTTGGCAACGAAACCCACCGCCCATCCGTCTACCCGCGCATAGCCGCATACGATCGTTTTACCATAGTCTTTTTTGAACTGGTCAAAGCTCCCTGCATCTGTGATACATTCGATGATATCGATAATATTGTAGGGGCGGGTATTGCTTTCGGTGATGATGCCGTATATATCATTGGCCTCCTTTTTTGGTGGGATACTTTTTACCCGGTCAAAACCGGCGTCGGCCGGCTTGCCCAATTTGCTGATGATCTTCCTTACATGATCCAGGCAGTCCCTTTCCGTCTCAAATTTATAATCAGCGATACCGCTGATGGCTGTATGCGTTTCGGCGCCTCCCAATGTTTCACTGTCTGTATCTTCTCCTATTGCGGCTTTCACCAGGTAAGGGCCCGCCAAAAATATAGAGCCATTGCCTTCTACCATTAAAGTTTCATCACTCATAATGGGCAGGTAGGCGCCACCAGCCACGCATGCACCCATCACTGCCGCAATTTGTGTGATGCCCATGGCGCTCATTTTTGCGTTGTTGCGAAAAACGCGGCCAAAATGTTCTTTGTCCGGAAAAATCTCATCCTGCATTGGGAGGTAAACACCGGCGCTATCTACGAGATAAATAATAGGTAATTTATTTTCCATGGCGATCTCCTGCATGCGCAGGTTCTTTTTGCCGGTGATCGGAAACCAGGCGCCAGCTTTTACTGTCTGGTCGTTGGCCACCACTACGCACTGTTTGCCACTAACATAGCCGACCCCGCTAACCGCTCCCCCAGCCGGGCATCCACCATGTTCTGCGTACATTTCATATCCGGCAAAAGCGCCTATCTCGATAAAAGGCATGTCTTTGTCGCACAAATAGCTGATCCGCTCCCTCGCGGTAAGCTTATTTCTTTCCCGCTGTTTTTCAATGGATCTTTTACCACCGCCCTGGTATATTTTTTCTAATTTTTGCCTTACCTGGCTGTAGGCAAGTTTCATAGCATCCTCGTTCTTATTAAATGATATGTCCATTGAGTTATTTTTAATGGTATCGCAATCGGAAGGTAATTCAGTTTGCCTGGGGAACAAGTCGCCAGCACCACACGAAAACAAAAATATGAGTAATGAAATTAACGGCCCACTAAATTAATAGCGGGTAAAGAATTTTGTGGTATCGTATAAAGAGAGTAAACGATTAGCAAGAGCAACAGTAACCGGCAGGGGAGAAATGGGGACAAAAAATCTTCCCGGCTGAGCCGGAAAGAAGCAATACCCGGTTATTCATATTATAATTTAAGAGGAAGTTTTTTGTATAAACTTTTCAATGGATTTATCTGTATACATGCCACACCTGTAGATCAGCACACCCTTGTAGCCGTCATTCGTTTCTAACGCGTAGATGATGGTGCTTGAAGAAGAAAAAGGGTTGGCGCTGTACTTATTTTGCTTCACGATCTTTATCTCGGCTGGTTTATATAGTTTTCTCGGGCCACTGCACCCGATCTCATCTTTGATAATAGAAAAAGTATGCACAAAACCCTGGGTTTGCAAGTCATCAACGATGGAGTTGATCGTATTCAAAGTATTAGTCACGTAGAATTTTTTTAATGTCGCATCCAGGTAAACGAACAATCCTGGTGTGATCAGTTATTTGGATTTTACCAACCTATCTCATGATCTTTGCCCGTAGCCAATTGATAAATTTCTATGATGCAGTTGCGAAAGTATATTGGGCACGTTAAGGATTTATTAAAGGAGTATTAGAATTTGATTAGAATACTGCCAATTATACCTGTTACGAGCCTGATAAGTAGTAAATTGCCGGGAGTAGAATACCTCATTTATTATATGGAAGATATAAAAATACTGATCGTAGAGGATGAGCAGAAGATCGCTGATACACTGAAATTTGGCCTGAGTGAAAATGGGTTTAAGGTAGAGGTGGCCTACGATGGCAAATTAGGTTATCGCTTATTTTCGGTCCAGGATTTCGACCTCATCATTCTTGATATCAATCTTCCGGGTATGAACGGTTACGAATTGTGCAAAGCCATCCGCTTGCTAAATGAGCAGGTGCCGGTGATAATGCTCACGTCGATGAGCGCATTAAACGATAAGATTGAAGGATATGATGCCGGGGCAGATGATTATGTTGTAAAGCCATTTGAATTCCGCGAACTTTTGCTAAAGATCAGGGCCCTTTTAAAACGGACCTTAAGCCAATATCTGCCGGTAGGAAATGTTTTAAAATTATCCGATCTTGAAATGAATCTCGATAATAAAGAAGTAAGAAGAGACAGCACGGTGATACACCTGACCGCAAAGGAATTTCAGTTACTGGAGTACCTGTTACGCAATAAGAACCGGGTAGTTTCGAGGGCCGATATAGCCATCAACGTATGGGATATGGATTTTGACAGTAACACCAACGTGATCGATGTGTATATCAGCTACCTGAGAAATAAAGTGGATAAAAATTTTGACCAGAAATTAATTCAAACCCAGGTGGGAATGGGCTATATATTAAAGGAAAACTAATGCCGGTACGAATAAGGATAACATTGCTTTTTACAATGATCGTATTTTTGCTGCTATCATTGTTGTGCGGCTCGGTGTATTATTTTTCCTCTTTCAACCGGATAGAAAATGTAAAAGACAGGTTGCTAAACCGGGTGCTTACAACTGCCAGCCTGCTTAACCAATCCGAAACTTTTGACAAGGACCTGATCAATAAAATTGATTCGTCTACTGCTTTGTCAATGAAAAACAAGACAGTACAGGCGTATAATTATTTTAATGTGCTGATCTATGGCTTTTCTGATAAACCGGAAGATAAAATTAATATCGATACGACGGTATTGGATGAGGCAAGAAAAAAGAAAGTAGTATTCCGTACCATTGATAACAAGGAAATGCTTGCCTGGTGTGATGTAGATAACCAGTCGCGCATCGTGATCGTATCGGCGGCGTATGATGAAGAAGGGCGGAATTATCTTGAAAGGCTCAAGCTTATTTTGTTTTTTAGTTTTACCGGCGGGATCCTTATTGCTATAGCGTCGGGTTATTTTTTTTCGCGAAGGCTGTTGCTTCCTATTAGCAGAATTACGGATGAAGTGAATGTTATTTCTGCAAAGAACCTTACACACCGCATCAAGTCGGGGAAATCAAATGATGAATGGAATAATTTGACGGGTACATTAAATGAACTGCTCAACCGGCTGCAGGACAGCTTCGAGATACAAAGGCGCTTCATTGGAAACGCCTCCCACGAGTTATCAACTCCGCTTACCTCCATCTCGAGCCAGTTGGAAATAACGCTGCAAAGGGAAAGAGGCGCCAGTGAATACCGCCGGGTAATGTTGTCCGTGTACCAGGATGTGCGGCACCTCAGTAATTTAACACAAACATTATTAGAATTTGCCAAAGCCTCCGGTACGCCGGATGGGATAGAGATCGACCTGGTGCGGGTAGATGAAGTATTGATGCTTCTCCCGGGGGAGATGAAGAAAACAAATAAATCCTACCTGGTTAAGCTGGACTTCGATCAGTTGCCGGAGGCCGAAGATAACCTGCTGGTTTTTGGGAATGCCGCGCTATTGTTTGCCGCGATAAAAAACATTGTTTCAAACGCGTGTAAATACTCTAACAATCACCTGGCTAAGGTTAAACTTGCCGTAGTACAGAAGGAGATCGTTATTACAATCGAGGATGAAGGCAAAGGCATTGCAGAAGATGAACTGCAAAATATTTTCCAGCCTTTTTACCGCGCTGATAACAGCCGGCATATCAATGGATTTGGACTCGGATTGTCATTGGCCAGCCGCTTTATAAAGTTGCATAAAGGCGAAATATCGGTCCAGACAAAAGTTGGTAAAGGCACTACTTTTACCATTGTATTACCAATTGCTTCCAGCACCGCTACACTATAATTTTTTCTAATCAATTTCTAATCTCTTTTTAATATATGGTTAATACATCCATACTACTTTGCCATAGATATTAAAAAGCCGGTAGAGAAATAGACACATAATTTCAAAGAATAACCGGGCCTGTTTTAACGAAACCCAGCTTACCTGATGCCATATATTTAAATGCTTTGCCTTTATTACTATTTTTCACTGAAAAATTTAACCCCATGATCGAATTTAACATTAGAAGAATATTGGTTCCGGTTGATTTCAACCCTGCCTCCATTAATGCTTTGGACACCGCGATTGCAATGGCTAAAAAACATGATGCAGCTATATTACTTTTAAACGTAGTTGAATCGGGAGGACTTACAGCTGTTGACAATGTTTCGAGGGAAGAATTAAATTCGATAGTACAGTATTCAGAGCAGGAACTTCAGTCGTTGCAGGACTCTATCATCGAAAGGTTCCTGGTGTCTTGTGAAGCGCTTACTACCATTGGCACAGTTATTTCTTCTATTATTAAAGTTAGTGTTGATTACCAGGCAGATATAATTGTAATGGGTACACACGGCGCCTCTTCTTTCAAAGACATTTTTGTTGGATCAAATGCTTACAATGTTGTTAAGAGCTCGGTCTGCCCTGTGTTGACGATCCCTCCCGAAAAGAAATGTGAATTATTTAAAAAGATATTATTCCCCGTGAGGCCCATCCCGCACGCATTAGAGAAATATGATTTTGTGCGAAAAATAATTGGAAAGGATGATGCAACAATAAAGGTATTAGGGTTGGCAACAGATTATGAAAAAGAAGTTGAGCTTTTAAAGGACCTTGCTTCTCAATTGAACGAGCGGTTAAAGGACGATGAAATGGATGCTTCCACTTATTTTAAAGTTGGAAACAACATGGCTGAAGAAGTATTAAAGATCGCAGCATTAATGGCAGCCGACCTCATCGTTATCACTGCTACAACCGACTCATCATCCAGGCAATTTTTTGTGGGACATTACACACAATATATAATTAATCATGCGCACTTTCCTGTATTGAGTATTCGGCCGCCGGGGGAAAGCCTGCAACACGAAGAAGCAGTATTACATCACCAGGAATCTTATACACCTGAGATGCAGTTTTACAATTGATCTCCTGGCAAATCCTTTAAAGTTAAATCTACACGCATGAAAAATTTCGAAATAAAAAAGATCCTTGTACCTATTGATTTCAGCAGCAACTCTATGAATGCCTTGCAGACGGCGGTTGCCATGGCCAAGAGGCATGACGCTGATCTAAAATTGCTCCACGTATTTGATATCGACAATACGCTGTACCCTGAAGATAATATGGGTAACAATTCAAATCCTGATATTGCGATCAAATCATTAAGCAGGTTAGCAGCATCTGTAAAAAGTGGCGACGGAGTCAACTGCGGAATCGCTTATATTTCCGGCTATATTCCTAACGCGATCCTGCAAACGGCCAAAGCTGAAAATTCGGACCTGATCATCATGGGCAAAAATGGCAATTCGGGTCACCGGGAAATGTACGCAGGTACCAACAGTTATTACGTGATCAAAAAATCACATTGCCCTGTGCTATTAATACCGTCAGGAAAAATGTACGAAAATTTTACAGACGTATTGTTTCCTGCAAGGCCCGTAATCAGTGTGTTTGAAAAGTATGACCTTATCCGTCCGATCATCATGAAGAATAAGGCAACCCTTCATTTTCTCGGATTGCGTAATCCTAATTATATTGAGGAGTTACATATCATTTCCAAACTGACAGATATATTAAAGCAACAATCATCCGGCGATCATTTCAATACTACGATCAGTTATTATTTTAAGGATAATAAGTTTGCGTTGCACCTGTTGGATGTTATTCAAAAAGCCGAGTACCCGTACGACTTATTGGTGATCAGTGCCGAACTGGATAATAATATCAAAGATTATTACCTCGGTGATTATGGGCAACAGCTTATACACCAGTCGCAAATACCCGTGCTAATTATACGTGCAACCACCACGATCTCTTCAAAGGCGGAAGTGCTTAAGCTGCTCGAAAATTCTTTTGCTCAAAAAGAGCATGTTGTTGAGGCATGATCTGAAGGATAATTTAATTATTTCATTTTTAAAACGTTATTATGAACATTACGATTCAATCTGTAAATTTTAAGGCAGGTGAAAAATTAGAAAATTTTATCACAGATAAAGTAAGTAAACTTTTTAAGCATGGTGACAACATCATACGAGCAGAAGTTACGCTTCGGCAAGCCGACAATGGTAACCCTCAAAATAAATTTTGTGATATCCGCCTGATGATCCCTGGTCATGATCATTTTGTTTCAAAGCGTACAGATATTTATGAAAAATCAGTATTGGAATCGGTAAGGACCATGCAAAAGATACTGCGGGCAAGTAAACCCGCTAAGATGCTGCAAAACATGAAGAATAGATTTTACAAAGTATTTTCCAAATAATAAATGCCTGATATAATATCCTGTTGATGACTTGTCCAATATCCTGTTTAATATAAAGCCGACATGGCTAAGGTTGAAAGAAGGTATCCCTGTTTATTTGTCGCCCCGCAGGGAGCCTTCTTACCTTAAACTTATTTTTCTCATCACTTCATAATGCAGACAAACTACGCCGGAAGCGAACACATTACTTTCTAAAAGCTTGAGTTTTGCTTTAGTATTTTTGAATAATGGAATTCCCTGTCCGAGTAATACCGGATTTATAAAAAGCCAGTAATCATCTATCAAATTTTCTTCCATTAAAGAATGGACTGCGGAGGGGCTGCCAAAAATCAGCATGTTCCTGCCTTTGGACTCTTTTAATTGTGTTATTTCCTTTAACAGGTTGTCGCTGATTATTTTTGTGAGGGGCAGATCCGCACCTTTCATTGTTCTTGAGAGCACTACCTTAGCAACTTTATTATACCATGCGGCATGTTTAACGTCATGGTCGCTTGCGCCGGGCTGATCACCTGCTGTCGGCCAGTAGCTGTGCATCATTTCATAAGTTACCCGACCGTATAAGGCTGTGTCGGCTTCATCAGTTTGGTTTCCTGCATATTCAAAAATTTCCTCGTCCACATTTATCCAGTTCATCTCTCCGTTGGGTCCCGCTACAAAGCCGTCCAGTTATGTATGCATAAATAAAATTATTTTTCTCATCTGTATTATTTTAATCTTCAAATTTATTAATTTAACCGGTAGCTACAACAACCAAATCATTAAAGAATAAAATGGAACTGTTTTCAAACCGACTCTCTTTGATAAAAGGCATCAGGCCTAACCAATTACTTATATTTTAAAAAAATAGCAGTATCAAAAGGCGTCCATAAGCAACATTTTTGACCGCTTATTTTAAGTCCGCTATTTGCCCAGGTATTACAGGTGTGAAACAAGCTATAACTTCCGTTTGCTTCGTAAAAAGCGTCTGTATTGCTATAGTTTGCTTTGGTGTTTATATATTTAACGTGGCCGTTTTCATCTTTCTGCAGGCTATTTAGAATGTAATCAATGAGCCTGGAATATTGTTCCCGGCCGATCAATATTTTCTTGCACGATTCACTTTCGGTTAGTTGCTTATAAAATGTTGCATGAATGGCTGTGTTACCTAAACCAAAGGCCGCTTTGAAAGCGACTTTGAATCTCAGGTCGGCCCAGGTCGGTGTTTCCAGGTAAAACCCTTTGTCACCCCAGCCCACTGCCAGAAGTTGCATGGAGGTATCATTCAGCGACGTATTGGAAAATTTTATCTCCTTGCTCCAATCCATCTGGCTGTTTCTAACGGGCATTACAAGGTCAGTATGTACGCCATTTGTTTTGATATAAATTTCAACATCGTTTGTTGCGTTTGCCTCCTTTTCAACAGTTATTCTTGAGAGGCAAAATGCTGCAAGAAGATAGGTGAGTATTAAAAGGATAAATGTTACCAGGGAAAGAAATAAATATTTAAATAGTTTTTTCAAAGCGCCGGTATGTTTTAAAGTGTAGGGTATATTATTGGTTAGATTATTTAAGGGATGGTTCTTTTATGACCGGGCTCAGCACCGATTATTAGTATAAAAAATGTAGTGATGAAGTTATCGAAAAAGCGTATTAGCAGAAGAGAAATAAACCGGAAAGTTGTTATTTTTTTTGCAACGACATATAATTAACAATATTTTGCACAGGCGTGGCCCTGCGCTGTATGCTCTTCGTAACTACTGTTATAATTTTTGAAGTATCGGTAAAAAGAAAATATTGGTATCCAGAGATGCATTGATCAGTAACAAAGAAGACACAGGACGGAGTCCTGCGCCTGGAGCGAGATGGATTCAGCCTTATATTTAAGGCTGCTTATTTCCAAAGGACAGCTTCCTTCCTCCACCAGGCGCAGGACTCCGTCCTGTGTCTTCTTTGTTACTGCTGTTCACTCCCGCATTATCAATTGAAAACTTCCTTCGCCCGTGGTGAATAAAATTATTCTATGATCAAAAAATCCTTGCAAATTTTAGGCAAATGGATGTTTAGATTTCGGTAACCGCCAGGCGCAGGGCTACGGCCTCCCCAGGCGCAGGACTCCGTCCTGTGTCTTCTTTGTTACTGCTGTTCGCTCCCGCATTATCAATTGAAAACTTCCCTCGCCTGTGGTGAATAAACTTATTTTTTGATCAAAAAATCCCTGCAAATTTTAGGCAAACGGATGTTTAGACTTAGGTAATCCGGCCAGCGGATGATAATCGCCCTGCAAACCGATCGGTGTTGCATGCCTGATATCATGCACTATTTCAATGGCAGATTTTGTTTCGCCAATACGAAAACCTTCATCCGAAAGAATGCCCTCGTAGGAAGTTGTATGCAGGTCGGTAAATCCATCACTGAATTCCATTTCCCGGCCCTCAATTATTATCGAGCGGTAAGTTGTTTTTCCTTTAGCCCTCGCCTCTGCCGGTATTGTTTCTTCATTAATACTTAAAAACCACCTTACCCTGGCTTTTTCTAATTCAAGGTACCCGGCGGCCCTGTCATGTGTATGAATATGTACAATGTTATTTTTTACTTCTCCAAATACCCATGTCAGCATATCATAAAAATGCACACCGATATTGGTAGCTATTCCGCCGGATTTACTTACGTCGCCTTTCCAGGAGGTATAATACCAATGGCCCCTGGAAGTAAGGTAAGTAAGATCAACATCATAGATCTTATCTGCCGGCCCGGCCAATACTTTTTCTCTTAATGCAATGATGGATGGATGAAGACGCAGTTGAAGGATAGAAAAAATATTTTTCCCGGTTTCCTTTTCTATCTCCTGTAAAGCATCGATATTCCAGGGATTTAAGACGATGGGTTTTTCACAGATCACGTCGGCATTATTTCTTAATCCAAAACGGATATGGCTATCATGCAGGTAATTGGGCGAGCAAACGGAAACATAATCAACAGGCACATTTTTCCTTTTTAGTTTTTCTATATGGCGGTCGAACCTTTCAAATTCAACAAAAAAATCAACACTCGGAAAATAGCTATCCATGATCCCTACACTATCAAACGGATCAAAGGCAGCCGCGAGATTGTTGCCCGTGCTTTTGATCGCCTTTAAATGACGCGGGGCAATATATCCTGCTGCTCCGATCAATGCAAAATTTTTCATTCACTCAATTGTAACTTTGGTTAAAAATAAGGCTGCTTTCACAATACTGTAAAAAAGTAGCTTTTGTTTTATTACTCCCAGGGAGTTCTTAAGAAAGCCAGGCTGTAATGTTCATTGCCTGTACAGCGATCTTACAATCATTCAACCTCAATACCAGGATATCTCAGTTAGCTTTTCCAACTTTTTAAATCAATACTAACTGATCTTTGCAGGATCAAAGCTATCCACACAAATAATGGGGGCACGATCATGGCAAACATACGCGTTTCCGCACTTCCTAAAATTGAACCACCAAAATATAGCATTGCCAGGAATAACATAAACCGGACTGAAAAATTGATCTTCTTCCAATTTATAAGTGTGGGTATAATGCATAACAAAGATAGTATGGTTATAACGCCATTAAGTGGCAGCCTGATCAAAGTGGCTGTCTTTTGCAGCGTGTAAGAATATGGATAATTAAAAAGGATTCTGCCGACGTTATTAAAACAGTTTTGCAAAAATTTACCCGGGTGAGATTTTATATTTTCAATCGCGATTCTTTTAAACGCCTCATCTCTTTCCACTCCCTGGTATTTATCAATTTCTTCGTAATCTTTTTGATGATTTGCCGTTACCATTTCCTTAAAGCCACTGACATTTTTTGGATTGTAAACAGCGATATCTTTCGGGTCCCTGATCCAATCGCCAAATTCACCCTCCGCCGTTGAACTCATCCAATAGAGGTTGTTGCCTCCAAATGAACTCCAGTAAAATGCCTTGCCCGTCAGGTGATAGGTATAGATCAGGTATGGCGCAGTAGTAGCAAAAGCCACCACAAGGATGACAATCGCTTTACGGAAATTAGCCACCTTCCTGTTTGTTACCCAAAGCAAACCAATGGGAACTATCATGCAAAGCAATACGTATCCGAATATGGGCTTTGTAAGCGCGGCGTATCCAAATATGGCCCCTGCCAGGTAGATATACTTCTTCGAGGATTGATTTTTAAAAGCCTTCATCACATAAAAAATCAGCAGGCATATTAAGAACACGCTAAAGGTTTCTGTATAGATCAATACCAGGTATTCGTAAGAATTATAGTAGCAGGCCCAGAATAAACTTAATATCAATGCGTGATAAAATGATGCGAACTGTAAGATAGTTTTGAATAATAATACAACCGACAAATAATAGAATACCGCATTCAGTAGCGTGATACCGATAAGTGGTACATGCAATGCAACAAATGGGATCAGTATGATTGAATATCCTGGACCATTGCCTAAATAATCAAAACCATTTGAAAGCGTTGGATGGAATATGTGAATCATGTAATCTGCGTATATCAGGTACCTGCTTTCATCTCCGAATGTACCATTAGTAGGGAATACAATAACTAAAATAATGTACAGTAATAAAAACGGGGAAAAAAGTATAAAAGGATTTTTCGGTAGCTCAAATTTTTTTATACCGCTGAACATATTGGTACTAATAATTAGGGTTGAAAAAAAATTGTATTTGGCAAAAAATGCAGGGGATAATAATATTTTTTCCAGTGACAAACATAGTGATTTATATTTTATCGGTCTTATTATATTTGATGAAATCGCAGTGTTAAAATCACCTGGTGACTATAAATTTTCCTGGTTTATTTTTTGTTTTTTTAATGATATTCCCAGGTGAAAAAGTTCTTCAAAATACCTTTTGTTTTGAAGCGATACAAACCCAAGACCTAAGAACTGTATTGCTGCAAGAAAAGTGATCCCGCCTACAAGAAAGGACTGCGGCTTTTTTTGGAATTGTAAAGAAAGGCTATGTGAAAATGGATATTCAATGCCAGGGTTTTGTTTATAAATTCCTTCCAAAGCCGACAACGTATCAAACAGTAACCAGACAAGCTGGTAAAGAGAAAGAGCTAGTAATACACTGCCGATACCTAAGAAAAATATATAGGGACGGAAAATAAATCCTGTCATCAGTCCAGAGAAAAAGCCTCTTATCACCCGAAGGCTGGAAGTTCTTTTTCCTGCGAATTTGTTCTGTTCGGTCCAGTCGAGGTGAGCGGGAATTTCAATGATCCTCGCGCGCAGGATCATGGATTTGTAAATGATCTCCGGGTTTATTTCATAATCTTTTGTTTTAAGATTTAATGTACGGATAAAACTTTTGCGGTAGGCTCTTACCATCCCGGTGAAAGTAAAATATTTATCCTGTGAAGCCATACTCATGAACCTGTTAACCCACCTGCTCATGATCCTTCTTAAAAATGGAACGCCTGTTACCTGGCCACCTTTCATATAAGGAGAAGCTATCACGATATCCGCGCAGGTTTCCACAAGCTTGTCCACCATCTGTTCAATATATACCGCTGAATAACTCAGGTCGACATCCAATACAACCAGTATATCCCCTGAAGCATGCCGGAAGCCGGTTTGTAGGGCATGGCCCAGGTTAAGATTTACCGGGTGATGGATCACTTTGATCTCACTTCGCTGTGTGGCAAATTCATCTGCTATTTCGCCTGTTTTGTCCTTGCTTCCGTCATTTATCAGCAGTACCTCCCATTTGTATTTATGGCTTTTACCATCGAGGTAATCCAGGATAGTATTTAGATTGGCGGGAAGTATCGCCTCTTCATTGTAGCAGGGTAAAATGATAGTAATGTATGGGGTATCAGGAATGTTCATATGGCGTGTTTTACTGGTGCAGGGCAGACCCGATTCTTTGCTGGAATGGACTGCTCTTGAAAAATAACTTAGGTTATGTTTATGAGTGGTTTAATTTTTTAAAGATCATTTTGCCATTTACTTTAAGCTGGTCATAATGTTTCGACATGTTCTGTACATCGTAATACTTCGTAAGCGAATTAATTACCTGCTTGAAAATTTTTGTTTTTTTCTCACTCGATACATTCATCCCAGGGAAAAAAGCCAGTTGTTTAATTTGGTCGCCGCCAATAAGATCCAACGGATGCAATAAAAAACTAACCGGTGTTTTAGTGATCCTGCACATAACGATCGCACTGTTCAAATAGAGTTTCATCAGTGGCATTGAAATGTTTCCTAAATATATCAGGTAACTCAAATGAAAAGGAAGTTTGAGGACAGGCATGGTGGTCACGGGTATCTCAGTTAAGCTCTTGCCTTCTCCCAGGTCCCACTTGTAAGGTTTAAGTTTTCTAAACCCTTCACTGAATTTTCCAAACAATTCTTTACGTGCTTTTTTTTCTTCTTTTGTCAGATCAGATTTCTTAAAATAATACATCCTCGCGAGCGGTCCCATGAAAGTGGGTAAAGTTGATGCATCGAATTGATAGCCCCTGCTTTCTAAAACCTTCAGCAGGTCATTGCTCCAACTAAATCCTGGCCCTCTGAACCCTGTTGTGCGTTGGCCCGTTACGCTTTCGATGGCTTCTTCCGCTTCCCTGATCTCTTTCTCTATCTTTTCATAACTGTAAGATTGCAGCCATGATTCATGGTGGTACGAATGATTTCCAACCTCATGTCCTCTCTCCGTGATCATCCTTAAATATTTCCTGTTCTCTTCTGATTCGGTATCTTTTCCTACAATAAAAAAAGTAATCTTCAAATCAAGTTCATCTAACACATCAAGCACATACGGAACGAAAATACTAAAGTAGGAAGGGTACTGGTCCCACCCTTCATCACCATGTATCTTCATATACGACCATTGATTATCCAGGTCAAGTGATATGCTCGCTATTGGTTTTTTACTGGCCATTATTAGTTAAGGATTTCTTTTAATTTATTTTCTGCAACCTGGATAGTTTCATTCACGTTAAGCGTTCCATTTATGATCTGTGCAGAATTTATGATGTAATAATTATTCAGCGAAGTAGTAACTGCAGGGACGCCTTTTGAATAATTGATAGTAGGCAAAGCAAACACGACACGCGCCTTTGACACGCCCCAAAACAGCACATCTTCTTCAGTAAGTTGCGGGTACATTTTAAACAAGGAGCCAAGGAATATTTCACGCAACGCCTTATCATCCTTGTCAAACAATGGATCGGCGGAGTTCACATACTTTGGTAAATAGATCAGGTGTTTATTATTGACTTCTTTTTTGTCGATAAGTGCCGTCATTTCGATGATGCCGGTAAAGGGTGGCCAGGTGTCTGTGATATTTGTTACATAATAAGGTGAAATAGATTTCCGTAGTAAGACAGATGGGCAGATGACGCCCAGGTATTTTAAAGCATTGTGTTGTTTTTTTTCAGCCTCCGTCAGTTCGCTTGCCATACTCACAGACGCCTGCGAAGGTAGCGTTGAAATTACTTTGTCAAAAGTAGTCGTGGTATTATTTCCGGTAGTGACATCAAGCGTTCCGGTGCTGTTTTTTTTAATAGCAGTTACTTTTGAATTGTACTCAATGTTAACTCCCAGACTTAATAGGTGCGCTGCAAATTGCTCGTTCACCTTTTCATAACCGCCGGCTACATAGCCGAACATTTCCTTTTTCAGACCGCTTTTGCGAGCGGCATACATTCGTTGTATGGTGGTCCAGATAAATGAGGCGGAGGTGTTCTTATAATTTTCTCCCAATTTTGCTTTTAACAGCGGGAGCCAGATCTTTTCAAAAACTCTTTTACCCGATAATTTTGTCAGCCAATCTGCAACCGGTATGTTTTCCAGTCTTTGCCAATCAGTTATTTTGGATGCAATAAAAATTGTAAGGCCCAACCTGAATTTGTCGATAATATTAATTGGCGGGAACTTAAAAAATTCAAT
>JBDSLD010000410.1:0-2841 GCA_039916545.1 Ferruginibacter sp. | reverse complement strand
CAAATCAACATCCAGGACCACGAGTATATTTCCACGTGCATGCCGGAATCCTGTTTGCAGCGCATGGCCCAGGTTAAGATTTACGGGATGATGTATGACCCTGATCTCTTTTCGCCTGCCTGCAAACTCATCTGCTATATCGCCCGTTTTATCTTTGCTTCCGTCGTTGATGATTAATATTTCCCATTGGTACTTATGACTTTTACTTTCGAGATAACTAATGATCGTATTTAAATTGCCCGGAAATATTGCTTCTTCATTATAGCAGGGTAAGATTATGGTTATGGATGGGAGATCAGGGAGCATTTGCGCGTTTTTTAATAAATGAAGGATAGTCAGTTCTTTGCTGGTATGATCTATCCCTAAAAGGTACAAAAAGTATGTAGCTATTTATGCGTGATTAAGTTTTTTGAAAGCCATGTTGTTTTTCGACTCCAGTTCATTGAAATGTTTTGACATATTCTGTACATCGTAATGCCGGGTAAGCGAGCGGATAACTGTTTTAAAAATTTCAGTTTTCTTACTGCTGCTCACATTCATTCCCGGGAAAAATGCCAGTTGTGTAATCTGATCTCCACCAATAAGGTCCAGCGGATGCAACAAAAAACTTACTGGTGTTTTAGTGACTCTGCACATCATTACTGCGGTATTCAAATAAAGCTTCATAAGGGCCATCGAAATATTACCGAGATAGATCAGGTAGCTTAAATGAAAAGGAATTTTAAAAACAGGCATGGTAGTTACCGGTATTTCAGTCAAACTTTTGCCATTACCAAGATCCCATTTGTAAGGCTTTAATTTCCGGAAGCCTTCGCTGAATTTTCCGAACAGTTCCTTTCGCGCTTTCTTTTCTTCTTTGGTAAGATCGGATTTCTTAAAATAATACATCCTGGCAAGCGGACCCATAAAAGTGGGTAGGGTAGAAGCATCAAACTGGTAGCCGCGACTTTCCAGCACTTTCAAAAGATCATTGCTCCAGCTAAAGCCAGGCCCGCGAAAACCACGGGTGCGCTGGCCGGTAACGCTTTCAATCGCTTCTTCCGCTTCGCGGATCTCCTTCTCTATTTTTTCGTAACTGTAAGATTGCAGCCAGGATTCATGGTGATAAGAGTGGTTGCCCACTTCGTGCCCACGTTCGGTTAGCATCTTTAAATATTTCCTGTTTTCTTCAGACTCAGTATCTTTTCCTACTACAAAAAAAGTGATCTTCAGATCTAGCTCATCAAGTACATCCAGCACATAAGGCACAAAGATGCTGAAATAGGAAGGGTATTGATCCCATCCTTCGTCTCCGTGTATTTTCATGTACGACCACTGGTTGTCGAGGTCGAGCGAGATGCTTGCAATTGGTTTCCTGCTGGCCATTTATTTAAAAATTTCTTTTAATTTATTTTCCGCCACCTGTATCGTTTCATTTACATTAAGTGTACCGTTGATGATCTGTGCCGAATTGATAATGTAAAAATTGTCGATCGATGTGGTAACCGGCGGAACCTTTTTTGAATAATTGATAGTAGGTAATGCAAAGACAAGCCGTGCCCTCGATACCCCCCAGAAAATAAGATCGGCTTCAGTTATATGCGGATACATTTTAAACAAGGCATCCAGAAATATTTTACGGATAGCCGCATCATCCTGCTCAAATAATGGATCATTCGGATTCACGTATTTCGGCAGGTAGATCAAATTTTTCCCATCCACTTCCTTTTGATCGATGAGGGCGGTCATTTCAATAACGCCGGTAAAAGGCGGCCAGTCATCGGTAATGTTGGTAACGTAGTAGGGCGAGATCTGTTTTTTTAACAGAACGGAAGGGCAGATAACGCCCAGGTACTGAATGGCCCGGTGTTGTTGCTTTTCACTTTCTGTTAAATCACGGGCAATGCTCACAGATGACAGTGAAGGCAGCGTAGAAATTACACGATCAAAATTGTGGGTTTCAGTTGCCGTAATAACCTGGATTGTACTGTCCGCATTTTTTTTAACGGAACGTACTTTAGAATTGTATTTTATCTCCACGCCCAGGCTCAGCAGGTGTTCGGCAAAGCGCCGGTTGATCTTTTCATAACCGCCGGTTGTATAACCGAACATCTCTTTTTTGAGACCGCTTTTACGGGCGGCATACATGCGTTGTATCGTGGTCCAGATAAAAGAGGCGGACGTGTTTTTGTAGTTGTCGCCCAGCTTTGCTTTTAGCAATGGCAGCCATATCTTTTCGAAAACCCTTTTGCCAGACAAACGCGTCAGCCAGTCTGCCACTGGTATATTTTCAAGCCGTTGCCAGTTGGTTATTTTAGACGCCCAGAAGATCGTCATACCAAGGCGAAACTTATCGACCAGGTTGATGGGCGGAAATTTAAAGAACTCGATGATATTCGACATCGAATATAATTTTCCACCGGAATAAAAACCGGTTTTGGTTTCCACCCAACGCATTTCATTTTCAAGCCCAATCTCTTTTAATATTTTTCTTGTATTCAGGTCCGACATCAATATTACATGATAGTACCGGTCCCAGACGGTGCCATCTATTTCCCAGGAACTCGTCAGCCCGCCCACTTTTTCTGCTGATTCAAAAATGGTCACTTTTTGCCCCTCTTGCGCAAGCCGCAATGCGAGCGTCATACCCAGCATTCCGCCGCCAATAATTCCCCAGGTTTGTTTATCCGCCATGATTAATTTAAATCGTTAATAAGTGTTACCATTTTCTCCGTTACATTTTCGCCAAAAATATCATTTTGGGTTGCCGGCGCCTTAAAGGCTGCTATTTTGGAAGCGATCGATGGATCAGCAGGGTCCAGCAAAAGATTCCATTTTTCTTCCACCGTTTCCACCCATTCG
>JBDSLD010000409.1:0-31222 GCA_039916545.1 Ferruginibacter sp. | reverse complement strand
CGGGTAAGTTCTGCCCAGGTCCATATTCAGCGGCCAGGTAACTTTCATAGGTAAATCGTACAAGCCGTCATCGCTGCGAACCCGTACGAGCTCGGTTTTGGCCAAATTATAATTATCAAATTCATTGGCCTTGCTATCTCCCAGTTCTTTGATGACCTTCCCTTTATTATTCAGTAAGGCAATTTTTGTAGGTGTTACTGAATTGCTGTAGGTGGAAATAAAATAATCGCCTTTGGGAGAAGGATTGATCAATGAATGGTTATAATCGCCAAAGGTAAGCCGCTTCATATTTGACCCGTTCAGGCCTACGCAATAGTAATCGATCCGGGCAGTATTTTCTCTTCCCCTGGCGCAAAAATAAACGAGGTTATTTTTTTCATCTATGTATTCGATGGCGGTAACAGTGAACTTGCCGGTTGTAACGGCGTTTATTAATTTGCCTTTGATGTCGTAATAATACAGGTGGTTCCAACCCGTTTTATCACTGCTGATAATAAAGCCCCTGCCATTTTTTAAAAATGAAAGCCGTTCGCCCTCGTCTTTTAATTTTATCCAGGTTTTTTGTTTCTCCGTGTAGAAAGTAACCAGGTCGCCGGTTAATGGATTTACTTCATAAATTTTTAATTCGTCCTGGCTCCTTGGCATCCACTGCACCAGCAATGCACTGCCATCAGGTTTCCAAAAAGGCGTCCCAAAATACTGGTCATCCTTCTCATCGATCTTCGTCCAAACAACCTCACCTCCGTCCGGGCCAATAATACCAATCTTTACCGCAGGGTTGGGATCGCCTACTTTTGGATAGCGCGTGTTTTCCACTTCGCCATGCAACCCCTTTGAACTGGTGATCGTAAATACAGGCACCTTACTGTCATCTGTTCTAAAATAAGCGATCTTTTTACTATCAGGGCTCCACCAAAAAGCTCGGTATTGGCTCGATCTGCCCAAAATTTCTTCCATATACACCCAGCTTGCATAACCATTCAGGATTACGTCACTGCCATCAGTCGTTAAACGATTTTCTTTTTTTGTATTGATATTAATGGTGTACAGGTCGTTCTTTTTTGTAAACGCTACATAATTACCATCTGGGCTCAACACAGGCGTTGATTTTTTTTCTTTGTCGCTGGTAAGCTGAATTTCTTTGTCGTTGACTTTTACGTAGAGATCGCCATCTTTATTATATACGCTGGGCCTGGTAGCAACGCCTGGCTTGCTAACGGCCGTGTCAGCTATTTCCGTTTCCGTGCCCGATCTTGCATCAACCGAATATTTTTTACTGTTTTTAAGTAAAATAAAATGCGTGTCATCCGTCCATTTCGTAACAACGGGTAATGATTGAACTATTCCTTTAAAGTTACTCCTGAAGTATTGGTCATCTGTAAGCTCTTTTTTTTGCGCCTGGAGAGAAGAATTCAGCAGAAAAAAACACAAAAATGCATACGAGTATTTCACCGGAGATAGCATATTGAATAATGTTTAAAATGTAGGTCTCAAGAATAATTTTTGGATAGATCAACCATACGGAGGCGATCGGGTTAATCAAAATTTTCAGGCCGCATCATTGGAAAAAATAATACATCCTGTATAGAGTGTTCGTTGGTTAGCAACATGGCGATCCTGTCGATGCCCAAACCGATTCCGCTTGTAGGCGGCATTCCATATTCCAGCGCACGTAAAAAATCGTGATCGATGTACATGGCCTCATCATCGCCGCGTTCCATTAACCGGGCCTGTTCTTCGAACCGGTCACGCTGTTCTACCGGATCGTTTAATTCACTGTACGCATTCGCGATCTCTTTGCCATTGCACATCAGTTCAAAGCGCTCTACCAATCCTGGTTTGCTGCGATGCTTTTTGGTAAGCGGGCTCATCTCTACCGGGTAGTCTGTAATAAATGTGGGTTGTATATAATTGCCTTCGCATTTGGCGCTGAATATTTCATCGATCAGTTTGCCCTTTCCCCAATTGGCATCTGCGTGTATGCCTAACTGCTTGCACACGTCCCGGATGCCGTCCTCATTCATGTCGCTGATATCAACACCTGTAAATTCTTTTATAGAATCATACATGGTTACCCTTTTGTAGGGCGCTTTAAAATCAATTTCCTTAGCATCGGCGAGTACTTTATAACTGCCGTTTGTAGCGAGCGCAGCTTTCTCCAACAATTGTTCTGTTGTTTCCATCATCCACTCATAATCTTTGTAGGCCACGTAAAATTCCAATACGGTAAATTCGGGGTTATGCGTACGGTCCATCCCTTCATTGCGAAAGTTGCGACTAAATTCATATACCCATTCAAAGCCACCCACGATCAGCCTTTTTAAATAGAGTTCATTGGCGATGCGCATGTACATGGGTGTATCCAATGCATTGTGGTGCGTGGTAAATGGTCTTGCCGCAGCACCACCCGGAATTATTTGCAGTACAGGAGTATCCACTTCCAAAGCACCACGATCGTTTAAAAACTCGCGTATCGAATTCATCATTTTAGTACGCTTGATAAAAGTTTCTTTCACGCCGGGATTTACTATCAGGTCCGCATAACGCTGGCGGTAGCGAAACTCCGGGTCAGTTACTTCATCAAATGCCTCACCGTCTTTTTCTTTAACGATCGGCAGTGGCCGCAATGATTTGGTAAGTATAGTAAACTCCTGCACATGGATAGAAGTTTCACCGGTTTTTGTGACAAATACATATCCTTTGATACCAATGATATCACCAATATCCACTAATTTTTTCCAAACAGTCTGGTACATGGTCTTATCCTCACCGGGACAAATGTCATCCTGCTTGATATACATTTGTATTTTGCCCACTCCGTCCTGCAGTACCGCAAAATTTGCCTTACCCATATCGCGTACGCTCATGATGCGCCCTGCAACACATACGTCTGCAAATTCACTTTTAGGCTCTTCGGATTTAAAATTTTCTTTAATATAAACTGAAGTGGTATTTACGGGATATAAGGGAGCAGGGTATGGATCGATCCCCAATCTTTTAAGCTCTGCTAATTTCTGCCTGCGGATGATCTCCTGTTCGGACAAATGTTGTGTACTCATGCTAATGCTGAAAATTTTTGCGAAGATACCGTATGGAAGCGATTCTTCAATATCGCGGTTTTTCGGATAAATACAAATTATTGGGGCAGGCCATCAGTTATTTTTATTCTGAAAACACGGGGGATATGAAATTACATTGATCCTAAACCGTAGTAGAAAGGCGGTAGCTGTTGTCTGACCTTATTAACTTACTAAGCTAATCAGTAATAACGTTCCACCAAAAGCAATAAGTCAATAAGGTCGGAAATTGTAAGGGTGATTCCACTAAGGTTTAAAAACGGGCTTCAATGGAAGGCCCGGCGGGTACTGCCAAGTTTGGCAGGAAACTTGACAATGCACAGGTAAAAACATACCTCATGAAAAAATTGCTGACCTTCCTTACATGCATCGCGATATTAAATAGTTGTGATGTGATCAAACAATTACCCCAGTCCGGTGGATTCGGAACTGTTACGCAGGAGGAAGCGGCACAGGGAATCAAACAAGCGCTGAGCCAGGGATTGGTAAAAGCCACGATGCAATTGAATAAACAGGATGGCTTTTTCGGGGATGCATTTTACAAGATATTATTGCCACCGGATGCGAAAAAAATTGAAAATGCCCTGAGGACGATCGGGCTTGGCAAACAGGTCGATAAAGCAATTTTGCAAATCAACCGGGGTGCGGAAGATGCGGCAGGTTTTGCCCAACCGATCTTTATCGATGCCATCAAACAAATGACATTGACCGATGCAATCAATATCGTAAGAGGCGGAGATACAAGCGCTACGCATTATTTCAGGATCAAAACAATTGATAAACTGACCGCTGCTTTTTCACCCGTGATAAAATCATCGCTGAGCAAGGTAGAAGCCACAAAATATTATGGTGATATCGTAAGTACTTACAATAATTTCCCGACCACTTTTACCAAGATCAACCCCGACCTTCCTGGATTTGTGACGGAAAAAGCTACCAATGCGTTGTTTGACCTGGTAGCGAAGGAAGAAAAAAACATACGTGAAAATCCTGTCGCCAGAACTACAGAGATCTTAAAGAAAGTCTTTGGAGGATTATTAAAATGATCTTTTACCGGGAACTAAAAAAATCGGTTACCGCATTTACACCATTGTTGTAAAGGACCTCTTTCTCAGCAGTTTTCATTTTACGAACCCTTGAAAATATTGATCCATAACTTACGTAAATCGTCCTGTGCTTTTCATTTTCAAGGTTGGTATATTTTCTATTGAGCCTTTCCATGATCAGGTTATTGAATGCATGGATGTAAGCGTTGAGCGACCTGATATCAAAAGGAGGAATATTGCTGTTATTATTTTTGAGTGAATCAATTTGGGCCGGCCTTTCCAATTTAATTCCAAGTGTTTGCGCGTTGAACCGCAGTTTATCGCACTGCAATGGATTGCCACCATTTTCGCAGGTGTCGAACATACTGATCGGGTAATTGGCGATCATGCCGCCATCCACGTAATAATTCCTGAACGAAATAGTATCTTTTTTCTCTATTTTTTTATATTGATCGTCGAGTATGATCGGTTCAAAGTACAGCGGTATACCACCGCTGATCCGCACTGCCAGGCCGACCGACATGCCAGGCGTGCTTTCATAGGAAAAAATGTCCAAACGCTGTTTACTGAGGTTGGTGCCGGTACAATAAAAGTCTTTGAATAATTTATTTTGCAGGTGTAGCTCGTGTAACCCGGCAAAGGTTAAATTAAGGTCACCGGTTTTGTAGTTTATCAACTGGCGAACCCAAAGTTCAAATTTTTCGCCTTTGTATAAACCAAACTTATTCCTGACGCGACGATATTTTCCAACAATGCCTCCACGGCCATCATTAAACTCTTCCACCGGCAAAGAGCGCATGATACTATCGATCTCCGTTGAAGTATATCCCACACTTACCATAAGCCCGGCAATCGCACCGGCAGACGTTCCTGCCACTTTTTCTACCTGCTCTAAAATTCCTTTTTTCTCTAATTCACTGAAAGCCCCGGCGTAGGCCAATCCTCTCACACCACCGCCTTCCAATACTAAATTTTTATACGGATATTTTTGCTGGCCAAAGCAAAGGACAGGGAATAATAAAAGAATGACCAGTGTTTTCATTCGGTGAAAATAAATAATAACTATGTGAGTGAGCGTTAAATGGAAACTAAAGTTTGGTGGGGGAAAGGGGGGATTTGAATTTGATTGATTAAAGTTGATATATGACACATGCTAAAATATGTTTACACATTTTCAGGAATTGCCGTACAATAAATGACAAATATTGTGGTGTAGCACAGCTTATAAGTTTGGGAAGCAAAATTATTCCCAAATATTATTAAGCACTAAATCTGCATTGCAGCCCGGATCTAAAATAAATGTATATGGTAAATCAAGGTCGATTTTTTCTAACTGGTATTTATCATCGTCTTTAAGATGATAGACTTCTATTTCATTTTTGTCAACATCAATGATGATATAGTAAGGGATCTTTTGCGACTGGTAAATGTAAAATTTATTATTTTGGTCCTTCATTGCAGTTGATGGAGAAAGTATCTCTACGACAAGTGTGGCCGGAAAGTCAAGATACGGCTTGGTAATGTCTTTGCATACCACCACCGCGTCCGGTTGTAATATGGTATCGTCCGCAACTTTAATATCTATAAAATCGTACACTTTACAATTTTTACACCTCGATTTTTTTATTGCGCCGCGTATTTCAGCCTTGGTATTTGAACTTATCCACTGATGCCTGGGTGCAGGTGCCGGACTCATCGCATAAGGGATGCCTTCAATCAATTCCCAGCGGCCCTCCCACTGGCAATAATCTTCATACGTGTAATGTGGTAATATTTTTATTGCTGAGTGCACTAAGACAAATTTACATTAATTAATTTAATGCCAGCAACACCTGCCAGGCTGCTGTTACTTTACCGTTATCCAGTAACTCTTTTGCATAACGATGTAATTCTTTTTCCATCTCCTCAGGGTTAATAGAGTAGTACTGAAAAATATTTTTTAGTTTATCATCATAAAAGGCCGGGTCTACGAGGGGCAACTCATGTGCATTGCCTAACTGCCCTAAATTATTGCCGGTTAATATTTCACTGTTGCGGATGCTATGCGGCAATGCATCAACACCGATGCCTAAGATGATATTGGGTTTTTCTACTTCAAAAATTGTTGATGCGTTCGCCCGTGTGTACCAGTTGCCACCCATCCTGCCCACCAGGCCGAGCTTTTTTTGATCTATTTTTCCCTGCTCATTTAAAATAGTTTCATTGATATGCATTAAAATGATTTCTGCAATTACGAGATTTCCGGCGCCACCTTTTGTTCCCAATGCTTTCACTTCAAGCACCTTACATTCCAATTGTACAGGGCTCTCTTTTACGCGGGGAGGTTTTACAAATAAAGACGGCTCTTTAGTAAATCCCGATTTTACAAATTCATCGATACCACGGGGATATTCGCAACTGGCCAGGCTCGCCTGTTGCACCATATCATAAGTAACGATATTGACCACCACCTCCGGAACCTCCTGTATATTTTGCAATGTGTGTTTGGTTGTATTATCCCTTATCCTTCGGGAAGGCGAAAAAACAATGATGGGTGGATCGATTGAAAAAACATTAAAAAAACTGAACGGACTTAAATTTACATTTCCTTGCTTGTCAATAGTAGATGCAAAACAAATGGGCCGGGGGGCGATTGCATGGTGCAGGTATTGTTGGGTATCAGCTGCACTGATGTCTTTCAGATCTATAGTTTTCATTATTTTTTCAATGCTAATATTGAAAAATCACTTTCATCCTTTACAATTGTATTGGTAAGTTTACCCAACTGCTCAATTTCCATTTCTACCAGGTCTCCTTCCTGCAGCCATTGTGCGGCATAATCCGGGTCGTTTAACTGGCCGGTTCCATTCAGTTCTAAAAAGCAGCCGGTGCCAACAGTGCCGCTGCCAATAATATCACCAGGATACAAATTGACCCCATAACTGCAGCGTTCAATGATCTCTGCGAATGTCCAGTCCATATCGCTCAAATTGCCTTCACTTACCTGGATGCCATTTACCCAACATTTCATTCCAAGGTTCCAGCTTTTTCCTGTGTGGTTGTCTTTGCAGGCCGTTTCATACTGTTCCAATTCATCCAGTGTTACCAGCATCGGGCCAATGGCAGTCGCGAAATCTTTCCCTTTGGCCGGACCAAGGTTCAATAGCATTTCCTCCATTTGTAATTGCCTTGCGCTCAGATCATTCATGATCATCAACCCCCCGATATATTCGTCGGCTTCGGCAGCAGGTATATTGCGGCCATTTTTGCAAATAACGATGGCTGCCTCCAATTCAAAATCCAGTTTTTCAAAATGGTCGGGCATACAAATGATGTCACCCGGCCCCTGGATACTGTTATGATTGGTAAGATAAAAAACAGGATACTGATCAAACTCCGGGAGCATGTCTGCCTTTCTGTTGCGCCTTGCGGCTGCCACATGTTGCCTGAAGGCATAGGCATCCCTGCAACTGCTTGGATGAGGCACGGGCGCCAGTAAACCAACGCCCGCAAAAGGTACCGACAATGCACTTCTCACCATTCCCGCTTTGATCTTTTGTTCTGCGGCTTTTGCAAGCGGAAGTACATCTTCCCAATAATTTAGAAACATAGCCATACTGATGGGCAGATCCGGGTGCAAAACATCCGTATCGTACAAATTGCCATCGACAAACAAGGCCAATTGGTCCTGCTCGTTTTTTAAGTAGGTTACTAATTTCATAATTTTTATATTGAGGATAAAATTAGGCATAAAACGTGTATAATGATATGAGTAAAAAGTAGTATATACCCAGGTTTAATTATTTTTACCTATTAATTTTTACCACTATGCAGTTTGAAAAAATCCATAATAAGGGGCAGGCTACTTTATTTAAGAACCGGTATTTGGAATACCTTACCAAAACCAACCCGATCGTAATTTGGGCGATGTATTTGCCAATGATCGCTTTCATGCTTTATTACTGCAGCTCGAAAATTGATATGGGTGTCCTGAAGACCAGCCTGCTATTTTTTGCCGGCGTTTTCTTTTGGACGCTTTTTGAATACCTGATCCATCGCCACGTTTTTCATTTTTTGGCGGAAAGTGAGCGTGCCACCAAGATCGTTTACCTCATACACGGTAACCACCACGAATACCCGCGGGATAAGCAACGGTTATTTATGCCGCCGGTTCCAAGCATCATCCTCGCCATTTCAGTATTTTCGGTAATGTATTTTTTTGCTTTTATATTCGGCGTAGCTACCGGGGTATTTGCCTTTTTTCCAGGCTTTATGCTGGGATATTTATTATATGGTACGATGCACTACGCCATTCACGCCTGGAACCCGCTTTTCAAATGGATGAAGCCATTATGGCGCAATCATCACCTACATCATTATAAAGAACAGGAAAAAGGGTTTGGCGTAAGTTCTACTTTGTGGGACCATGTATTCGGCACCATGTTTGACCTGGAAAACGAAAAAGAAGATAAAGAAAAGACTAAGAATTTGATGTTTAAATCAAATCACCGGGCGAGCAAGGTGAGTTGATCACCATTTCTCTTCGTTCGTGAAATCACCTGGTTGCTGATTGAATTGCTGCCGCGTTTTAAATTTTTCTAACTGGCGATCGATGATTAAAACAGCAATAATTTTGCCTGCATTTTCCTGCGGCTGCTGCTGTAATAATTGCTTTAATTTCTTTTCACTCACGTCTATGCGATAAAGAAGCGTAATTAATTTTTGAAAGTCGTGCCGGATAAATAGATTGATATGGGCACTCAGTTGAATTTGCAGTTCATCCAAAGAAATTCCGCCAGGCAAAACGATCGCCATATTTTTATTTAACTCTGTTACCAGTTCCTCATTTGTCATTTTTATTTCACCTTAGTTACTTTGTGCTGTCAATTAATAATGTTCCACCACGCCCAATCCAAACAAAGCAAAATCATATTTAACGGGATCGTCTTTATCCAATCCACGTAAAAAATCGGTAAGCTCCATTGCAGAATGCCAGTCGGTTTGGTTGCGCGTTAACAGGTTCAGTTTTTTAGCTACCCTTGCCACGTGCACATCTATCGGGCAGATCAACTGTGACCGGGATATATTTTTCCATATGCCGAAATCCACGCCCTTTTCGTCGTCCCTTACCATCCATCTTAAAAACATATTTAATCTTTTACAGGCGGATTTTTTTGACGGCGTAGCAATGTGTTTGCGGCAATGTTTTTCTCCTTTTGCCTCTTCATCAAAATTAAAAACATATTCGTGAAAACCGGTCAGGGCATTTTCGATAGTCGCATCGCCTGGCTGCATCCAGTTGGTAAAAGCGGTTTCAAGACTTTCTTCGCCGTTGTAGCAATAATGATATTTTAAAAAATTAAAAAGATGCCACAGGTCCATTTCATTAAAGGTGCGGTGCACAAATCTTTCAAAGGCTGAAAAGCCACGCGGATCATCATTCCAGTCCACATTCATTATAAAATCATAGGGGGAATTACCCATTAGCCCTAATAATTTATTGCAGGATTGAATAATGCTTTTCCGGTTGCCCCAGGCCAATATTGCCGCAAAAAAACCAGCGATCTCGATGTCCTGCTTTTTACTAAACCTATGCGGGATACCTAATGGATCATCTTTGATAAAAGCGGGCCGGTTATATTGCTCCACCTTACTATCCAGTAATTCTTTTAAACTATTTTCTGTCATTGATATTTATCCAATTGCCTGTTTCAGATCGTCAATTAAATCACCTGCATCTTCAATGCCTACACTCAGTCGCATCAGGCCGTCTGTTAAGCCATTTTTAATTCTTTCTTCCCTGGGGATGCTTGCATGAGTCATGCTCGCAGGATGATTGATCAGCGATTCAACGCCACCCAGGCTTTCAGCCAATGCAAAAATGACGGTGGATGACAATACTTTATTGGCAGCTTCGATACTGCCATCTTTTAACGTAAAACTTATCATCCCCCCAAAATTACGCATTTGCTTTTTTGCTATGGCATAGCCGGCACTGTCTTCAAAACCTGGCCAGTAGACCTTTTCTACTTTTGGATGACTTCGTAAATAATGAGCGATAGCAGCACCATTCTCACAATGTCTTTGCATGCGTACGTGTAGGGTTTTGATGCCCCTCAAAACTAAAAAACAATCCATCGGGCCGGGTACCGCGCCACAACTTTTCTGCAGGAAATATAATTGCTCTCTCAATGATTTATCGTTCACGATCAATGCACCCTGTATCACGTCACTATGCCCACCCAAATATTTAGTGGCGGAGTGCATGACAATATCTGCACCCAAATCCAGTGGATTTTGCAGGTAGGGAGAGGCGAAGGTGTTATCTACACATAACAATGCGCCCGCCCTTTTCGATATTTTAGCTACTGCTTCGATGTCGGTGATATTCATCAGCGGGTTGGTAGGGGTTTCTATCCAAACCAGTTTTGTGTTATTCGTGACAGCAGCGGTCACATTCGCAGTATCGCTGGTATCAACGTAAATAAATTTTATCCCAAATTTTTCAAAAACTTTAGTAAAAAGACGATAAGTACCACCATACATGTCGCTGGCTGCGATAACTTCATCGCCGGGCGATAATAATTTAATTACCGCATCAGTAGCAGCTACACCGCTGCCAAATGCCAGCCCGTATTTTCCATTTTCCAGGATCGCCAGCGCGTCTTCCAATGCTTTTCGGGTAGGGTTTTGACTCCTCGCATATTCATATCCCTTATGCTGCCCGGGAGCCGTTTGTACATAAGTGGAAGTTTGGTAGATCGGTGTCATAATTGCCCCTGTAGAAGGATCCGGTTCTGCGCCGGCACGAATTATTTTAGTAGCTAATTTCATATATATATTTTCTTCTGTAAATGGTTGGTTCTGCTAACTTCCTAAAGTCGCCAGGTGTTTTTTGTAAATGCAAAGTAAGGTCAATTTTTTTTAAGTTGCCGGGCGGCAGGAGGACCGGCAGAGGTTACCATCTTTTTAAATCTGGCGATTTTGGTTAAGTGGCGAAGTCATCTATATTACCTGGGCGGCGCAGAGATATCTCCAGTCAAAATTATCTTTGTCATGCGCATTTAACGGCAATACCTGTTTATCGAGCACGGATGTTTTTAAGATCCTGTTATTGACCAGTTTCCTTTTTGATTCGTGGATATAATCCTGCAATATTTTATCTTGCATCCATTGTTGCTGCGGTGGTTCATAACCAATTTTGTCAGGGCGCCACACCGTTTTATTGGGCAAGCGCTTATCCATGGCATTGCGAAGCAGCCACTTCGTCCAGCCTTCGTGTATCTTAAAATGTGCAGGAAGAGAAAAAATAAATTCCACCAATTCATGGCTTAAAAAAGGTAGTCGGACTTCCGTGCTATGCGCCATGCTGTTCCTGTCAGCGAACCGCAGCAATTCCGAAAGGCCCATGGTGCAGGTATTAAAATATAAAATGTCATTCAATTTGGTAATGATCGGCTTATGTATTCCTTCCCATTCCCTTCCGCGGAGAGAGGTGATAAAATCGGGGTTGATATCGGTTTGGCGAACAGCCTTGCTGTACTCATTTTTTTCCAGCTGGATCGAAGCATGGGATGGCAAAAAAGTAGCGAGATAGTTTTTAATACCCCACTGGAACGGGACATTCTTTTGCCGGAATATCCTTTTTTCTTTAAGCACCGCACTAAATTTATTTCTGCTCAATAATTGCTGCAGGTACCAATGAATATAATGGTTATATCCTGCCTGTGTTTCATCGGCGCCCTGCCCATCCAATAATACTTTTACGTTATGTTTTTTGGCTAATTCAAACACCTTGAATTGTGCGTAAATACTCGAAGAGCCAAAAGGTTCTTCCTGGTGGTAGCACAGTGTTTGAAAATCTTTTATCAACCCTTCAGCGGTAGGGGTCGCCTGGAAATTTTGTAAGTTAAATTTTTTTACGATTGTCTGGATATAAGGTGATTCATCTTTTATAAAGCCAGGAAACACAGCCGAAAAAGTTTGCAGCCGCTTATTCCTTTTTTGCAGCTGTTGGATGGTTGCCGCGATGGCCGAACTATCCAGTCCGCCACTTAAACTTGTGCCAACACTTACATCACTTCTAAGGCGTTTACTGATAGATTTTGTGAACAAGTCGGTAAATTTCTTAATCGCATCTGCGGGAGAAATATTGATAACCGTTTCTTTATCGATATCCCAGTAAGAATGTATCTGGGCCCTGAAGCTGGAAAAACTGATTTGTAAATAATGCGCCGGTGGCAGCGAATAAATATTTTCAAAGAATGTTTGTTCTTTGTCATTCGCGTTTTGAACATAGCCAAGCGTAATATAATTCAACAGCATTTTTTCATCGGTTTGTTTTTCGATGCCTGCCGCCCACAGCGCCTTCATCTCACTGCCAAAAACAAACTGCTCCTTATCCTCGTAATAATAAAAGGGTTTTTCACCAAACCGGTCCCGTGCGGCAAACAGCGTTTTTTCTTTGTCATCCCATATCGCAAAGGAGAACATTCCGTCAAAGTGCTGAAGGCAGTCTTTTTTCCAATAATCGTATGCTGCTAAAATAACTTCGGTATCAGATTGTGAATGAAAGCGATAACCTTTATTACGTAGTTCGTCCCTGATCTCGATGAAGTTGTAAATTTCTCCGTTGTAAGTGATCGTATATCTTTCCTTATTATCACCGGATGGAGATGCACCCGGCAGCAAATGCATCGGCTGGGCCGCATTGTTTGATAAATCGATGATTGCAAGCCTGCGATGGCCGAAGCCGGAGTTGCCATTTGTATTTAACCAGTAACCCTCGCCATCCGGCCCGCGATGTGCCAATGCATCAGTCATTTTTGTTAGCCGCTCTTTGCTGACCAATAAATTATTCAATGAAATAATACCTGCGATTCCACACATATTGTAAATATCTAAAAAAAATCCCGGCGATTAGCCGGGATAATAAAAAGTATCCTTGTTAAAAGACAATGGGCAAATTTATTTTTAAATTATCCCAGGCAACAGTTAAAATAGCGCCGGTAGGGGCTTTGTCGAAAGCCATCACAAAAGATTCCAAGGTTTCCGAGTGTTTTTGAACGGGCACGTCCGTCCTTAAAATATCTTTGGCTTCATCATATTTAAACGATCCCCAGGTATCGGTTTCTTTATTAATAATAATGGTCCATTTATCGGGATAAGGTATGCAATACATGGTGTACCTGCCTTTCTTCACTTTGGTATCGCCAATTTTTACAGGTTGAAAAAATTCAATTTCTGTAGCTTCATTTGCACCCAGTCGCCATACTTTTCCATATTCCAGCAATTCACCAAAAATGGAGCGGCCATTTTTCTGCGGCCGGCTAAAAACTACCCTGGCGATCAGTGGTTCCGATATTTTATCCTGGATCTTTAAAACAGGGTAGCCGTTGGGATAATAGCTCATGTCCATTGGCGATTTATCAACCGGCGGCAATTTGGCCTGCCCCTGCATAATACAATAACCTAACAATAACACCACTACTAACGAGATTCTTTTCATGTACCTATTTTTATTATTACAAATATAAACCGAATCAACTATTATTAAGCTGGCCCAAATAATCAAGCGCGAAGTTTTTGAGTGCAGGGAAAAACAATTGGTAACATTCTTCCAACTCATGATAGCGCTCGTTAAATATCCGGTATGCAATGGCTGATTCAGTCAAATAAGCGGCTCTTCTTACCAGGCCTCCAAAACTTTTTTCGATCCCTTCTCTATCCTTATAATGATATAACCAGTTGTGCAGTTGCATGTAGGGAAGCATTTGTAAAAATTTAACAGGAAGCCCGTCGCTGTTATTTTGCAAAACAGCATAGGTAGCCTGGCTAAAAGAATACAGCGCTTGTCCATCAGCAAATTGATTTTTATCATTTGCCAAAAAATGGTCGTACACAACATCTACAAATGCGCCTGAATAAAGCCGGTAATCTTTTCTGAAATACTCTTTAGCGCGCTGGGTAACCGGGTGAAAATCGGTAAACTCATCAATCGCGCGATGAAGCGTAATTCCTTGTTGAACGCCCGGGGGAAAGTCAAATTTTTTTTTGCCCTTAACAAAGTCACTGATCATATTGCCTGTTAATATTCCAGGTTGATTAAAGGAGAGCCAGGCATGGGCTAAATAATTCATACGCGGGACCAGGATTAAATTGATAATGACCGTTCAATGATTATTATAAAGATAAGGTTATTAAACTTGCTTCGAAACGACTTATAGCGAACCGCTTTTACTTTTTAACAATCCGAATACAAACTTTATATTTTTTTTAGGATACAAATGTAAACCCTTGTCAGCGTTAAGTTCCAAAGGAAATGTACAATAAGAGTTCGTCATAGGTTTACCGTTTAACTCAGGGCTTATCAAAACTTATTCATTTGGTCAAATACTACTCGCGTGGATATCTGCCCCTCATATCTTTGGCTCCTAAACAAACCCGCCAGTCATGAGGCGGTTATCATTAACCAAAAAAAGTATAGTTATGAAAAAGTTAGTAAGCCTTTTAACCGCAGCAGCGATGCTGTTCTCATCTTTCGCGTTCGCTACCGACAGCGACAAAGTAAATGCCAGGGTAAAGACGGCATTTTTAGCAGATTTCTCAGCAGCTTCGGCAGTGAACTGGGAAAAAATAAGCGATTTTTATTTCGCCACCTTTATGATCAACAAGGCCGAGGTAAATGCCGCCTACAATGAAGATGGCGAATTGGTAGGCACATCCAGGCCACTGGAAACTGCTCAACTGCCGATCAACATTTCATTGGCCCTGTCAAAAAAGTATGATGGTTACACGGTGTCTCCAAGGGCGCTCGAATTAACGTACGACGGAACGACCTATTACTACGTGAACATCTCAAACGATCGCCTGGCCTTAAAATTAAAATGCTCACCGAACGGAAATATTGACGTGGAGCGTAAAATAAAAAAGAAATAACAACTCCGGGTACAACGGTTTATTACAATAGCTCATCTTGCGATGGGCTATTTTTTTGAAATCTCCTGTCATCCTTTTCAGAGCAGGCAGGTTTTGTTTTGTGCAATAACGCTTTCCCAGGCTTTTCTGCAAATACTGCTTTTGGTGCATAAAAAAATTTACTTTTGCAGCCTTCGGCAAATGAGGCAATCCCATTTGAGAAGCAACAATAAATTGTTAGCCATAAAATAAAGTAATTATGAGCAAAGGGCCTGTTTCCAGTTTTATAGAACACCATTACCGCCACTTTAATGCCGCGGCTTTAATGGACGCTGCCAAGGGATATGTCACCCACCTCGAGGAAGGTGGCAGGATGATGATAACACTTGCAGGAGCTATGAGTACGGCCGAATTGGGGTTAAGCCTTGCAGAAATGATCCGGCAGGATAAAGTTGCGATTATCAGTTGTACCGGTGCTAACCTGGAAGAAGACATTATGAACCTGGTGGCGCACAGTCATTACAAGAGAGTACCTAATTACCGAGACTTAAGTCCGCAGGAAGAATGGGACCTGTTAGAAAATCATTATAACAGGGTTACGGATACCTGTATCCCCGAGGAAGAAGCGTTTAGAAGATTACAGCAGCATATCCATAAGATATGGAAGGACGCGGATGATAAAGGAGAACGTTATTTTCCGCATGAGTATATGTACAAGATGTTGTTAAGCGGGGTACTGGAGCAATATTATGAGATAGACCCTAAAAACAGCTGGATGCTGGCTGCGGCGCAAAAGAACATACCCATCGTGGTTCCGGGCTGGGAAGATAGTACCATGGGAAATATTTTTGCTTCCTATATTATCAAAAATCAAATGAAAGCAACCACGATGAAAAGTGGTATTGAGTACATGGTTTGGCTGGCGGATTGGTACCGGAACAATTCAGCTGGCAAAGGCGTTGGATTTTTCCAGATCGGGGGTGGAATAGCGGGTGATTTCCCGATTTGCGTGGTGCCGATGATGTACCAGGATTTAGAATGGCACGACGTCCCCTTCTGGGGTTATTTCTGCCAGGTAAGTGATAGTACAACTTCTTATGGTTCTTATTCTGGCGCCGTGCCCAATGAGAAAATTACCTGGGGAAAACTGGATATTAAAACGCCTAAGTTCATCGTGGAAAGTGATGCCACCATTGTAGCGCCACTGATCTTTGCCTGGATACTGGGGTGGTAATATGGAACGCTGATCTTGCCTGGTTGGATAAATAATCTTACCCGCCCGATAACCTGTTATCGACGGCCAAATAAACTAAAACGAAAGATCAGCCAGCAGGCGGTACTGATCGTGGAAATGATCAAAATCCATCTTCCATGTTTTCTTTGTGCTTCCGTGTAGATGAATACCCGGCTTCCGTCGGGCAAGGTTTTTTTCAGGTATGCCAGGGCCCAGCCTATAAATATTCCTAAAAACCCTCCAAGCAATCCGAAATATCCGCCCAACACAGCATAAATATATCCAACGATGATCCAGAATAAATTGGTTTTTTCTGGTTTTGCAAGATCGTCCAGGCGGTTGGTTTTTAGAAGCTCAAGTTTTTCTGCAGCTATTTCAATTCCTCTATCTGCTAATATTTTCCGTGCCAGCAGGTAATCAAAATGGCCCCATTCATCCGGTTTTGAAATAATATCAGTTAATTCTTCATTACTAAATGCCAGCAAATAATAATCTTTATCAACATTATCAAGATCAGCCTGGTAATATTCATCAATCGCGTGGTTGGCTTTTATAAAATCCTGCGCTTTTATTTTTAAATTGATGCTGTACAAACCAGCATTATTCGCAAAACTGACATCGAAGTATTTATCATTGGTTTCCAGTAAATATGCAATGTCATTTTCACCCAGCTTAGCACCAATCTCCCTGGCAATAGTGAGGTCATTAAATTTTTGAAAGGTTAGGAATTCATCGTTCATGATTCATCTGCATATGCGGGATAACGTTATAGAAATGATAGCTATGTTATCTCTGCCTGGTTGCATCCGATAAAGGAATATCCCGTTGTAGCATATCATCCCTGTTGGCAATTTCCCAGGCGGTATGAAAGATCATTTTTACTCTTTTCTCATATAGTTCCCAGTTTATCTTATCGACCGTATCAGTTGTTTTGTGGTAATCTGCCTTTAACATACCGTCGTAAAAAAACAATATCGGTACACCTTTGCGCGCAAAATTATAATGGTCGCTTCTGAAGTAGATCTGGTTCTGGTCCTTTGGGTCATCGTATTTGTAATCGAACACGAGGTTGGTATATTTCTTATTCACACCTTCATTGATCAGGGGTAAGTTGCTGCTTAACTTATCATGGCCTATCACATAAACATAATTCAGGGTATCGTCCGTTTTTCGCTCTGTATCTACCCGCCCTACCATGTCTATATTCAGATCGGCGGATGTTTTATTTAAAGGAAAAACGGGGTGGTCGCTATAATATTCGCTGCCCCATAATCCTTTTTCCTCACCACTTACGGTCATGAATACAATTGTTCTGCGGGGACCAAAACCGGCTGCTTTTGCCTGTGTGAAGGCGTCTGCCATTTCGATCACCGCACAGGTGCCGCTGCCATCATCGTCGGCGCCATAATATATTTTGCCGTCTCTTTTCCCAAGGTGGTCATAATGGCCCGTTACAAATACAAACTCATCTTTTTTATCAGATCCTTCCAGCACGCCAATCACATTGCTCGCATTGATAATGTTGCGGACCTTTTCATATTTAAAAGAAACTTTTATTTTCTTTTCAAACTTCCATTCCTTATCGATCGGGCGGCCAGCTTTGGCCATTTTTAATACGGTATCAAAGTTATTGGTGATTATATGTTGGGCGAACTCATGCGATAAAAAAACATGGTTGATCACCGGGCTATCATTGGACGGGTAATATACATTGGTTTTTTTATTAGATTCAATTGTGCGCGGGATGAATGTAGACTGGCTGGAATTAATGATGAAAGCGCCGATTGCTCCTTTAGCAGCAGCAGTAGCAAGTTTTTTTTGTGTTCCGGGAAAAGACCAGATACTACTGCCACTGGTGCCACTGATAAAATATTTCCCATCCTTTTTCGGCTCACCCGAAAAAAACACCACGATCTTCCCTTTTACATCCAGGTCCGTATAATCTGAATAATTAGCATCATCGATACCATATCCTATAAATATTATTTTCTTGCCTTTAAATTTACCATTCCCGCTAAGCGTTGCCTGGCTGTAATAATCTTTCCCGAATTCAGCTGTTTTACCGCCGATAACCAATTCAGCGTTCACCAAACTATCCTGGTAAAGCGGGTATAATTGCTGGTATCCTTTTAATGTATCTGCCGATGCAAGTCCAAAAGCTTTGAACTGTGATTCTATGTAAGCGGCGGCCTTACGTTGCCCCTCGGTACCCGTTTCCCTGCCTTCCATTTCATCTCCCGCAATAATAGTTAGATGTTTTTTCAGGTCATCGGTAGTAATGGTAGTAGCAAATTTTAACGCATTGTCAGCCTGGGCAATAGAAATAAGTTGTACACCCAGCAATAAAATTGCCAGTAAAAAAGTATTTTTCATTAATAAATTTTTGAAAATATAAAAAGCAGGATTATCTCGTTAAGGTAAAAACTAAGTTGTATGCACCGTACAATTAACGTTAACAGCAGGCAATTTTATCCACCCGTTCTTTATGTCGCCCACCTTCAAAGGCAGTGTTCATAAAAATATCAAGCATTTTTTCTGCATCGCCATCGCGCACAAAACGGGCGGGGATACAAATAACATTGGCATCATTGTGTTTACGTGCGAGTTCCGCCAATTCTTCGCCCCAGCAGATAGCTGCCCGGATGCCCTGGTGCTTATTGGCGCTTATTGCTACGCCGTTTGCGCTGCCGCAGAGTAAAATTCCAAACGCGGCGTCACCATTTTCTACAGCTTCCGCCACAGGGTGAGCAAAGTCAGGGTAATCAACAGAATCTTTTGTGTAAGTGCCAAAATCTTTAAATGCCAAACCTTCTCCTTCCAATAAAGATATCAGGTCTTCTTTGCAATCAAATCCGGCATGGTCGCAACCGATGGCGATTGGCAATTGTAGGTTAAAGGGTGTCATTTTAATTGATAATTGGTTAAAAGATAATTGATAATTGCTTTGGTAAAATTAAATCTTAATTCTGTTCCAATGCGCAAAAATTATACGTTATCTATAATCCGTTATCCATGTTTAGCTCCATTCCTTTTCTTCTTCTTTAAGCCTTGCTTTTTCTACACGGCTCGCTAAAATAATGCTGATCCAGTATAACAATACCAGCGGAATGGCGACGATAAATTGGCTCGTCCAATCCGGGGAGGGCGTGATAACGGCTGCCACCACCAGGATGATCACCAAAGCGAATTTGAAGTATTTCTTTAAAAAAGTGCCTGTAACGAGGCCGATCCTGGCAAGTACGTAAGTTAATACGGGTAGTTCAAAAGCGATACCGCATCCCAGCATTAAGTTGGTAAGACTGTCGATGTAATCGTCAATAGCGGGCTTGTATTGGATCATACCCGTTTTACCCAATGTGAAGCTGGCCAAAAAATTAAAGGTGAAAGGCGCCAATAGATAATAGCCGAAAGCCGCACCGGTAAAGAAACACATCGATACCCAGAAAATGCTTCCCCGGCCATATTTTTTTTCTTTGGGTGATAAAGCGGGCTTGATAAAACGCCACAGTTCCCAAAAAATATATGGGAAGGCGGCGATAATGCCGCCGATCATCGCAATAGAAATGGCCGAAGTAAACGTCCCGTTCACAGTATTTACCTGGAAATCTATTTTTACAGGAGGCATACAAAAACTATCCCCGATATGCAGCCATTTGCCAAAGTTGCAAAGCGCACCATAGGTCACAAATTTTTCATTCGCCGGCGCTAAGATTATGTTGTCGTATATCCAGTCGATATACATAAAAATGGCAATGGCGGCAGCCAGCCAGGCAATAACTGACCGCACGATATGCCAGCGCAGTTCCTCAATGTGGTCAAAGAAGGTCATTTCTGTCTCTTCTTCCTTATCCTTACCACTGCTTATTCGCTTAAAGAATGATTTTCTTTCAGATGCTGTTGTAGCCAAATCAATAAATTGAAATAATTTTTAACAAAGAAAGTTATTTTACAAAAACGGGTCAAAAGTAAAACTCTTTTATGATATACTCTGCAAGGGAATATAGTTACAGGTCTTCATCCTCTGCCAATCATCGATATAACCTGGTTACCGACCGATTTTTTAAGGGCTGACTACCCAACCTGTATTTGAAAATTGACTACCATATTCAATTTCAAAACCTACACAGCTGCCACCTGCTTAACATTCCCGGTGCGCTTTAAAACACCCCAGCCCTGCAATTCACCTTTGATCGCACTATTAAATGATTTGATAATAATATAGTACATCAACTGGCGGTAAACCAACCTCTGCGGAATCATCCAAACCAATTTTTTATAATCCTCTTTTTCAAACGCAAAAGCCAGCGCCGCGCCGGCAACATCCACCAGGGTGAAAATAAGGTAATATAAAAGAATATGCCCAATGCTTGCCGGAATGATGCCGAAGCCTGCTGCCAGTAAACTAAACACCAGTAACAGGTCTGCCAGCGGCGCTAAAAACGGCAGAACCATCTGGAATATCAAAATGTTGGGCATTGCCACCATCCCAAAATTCTTGTAAGTAGGGTTAAATAATGCATCCCGGTGTTTCCAAAAACACTGCATTACGCCAAAACTCCAGCGGAACCGCTGCTTCATAAATTGCTTCATTGTCTCGGGCGCTTCCGTATAGGAAATGGCGTCGTTGCAATTGCGCACCTGGTAGCCGATACGATGCATCCGCATAGTAAGGTCACAATCTTCCGCCAGCGTATCAGTGGTAAAACCACCTGCTTTTATGATCGCTTCTTTTCTGAAAGCACCAATGGCACCGGGCACCACCGTAATACAATTCAGCAGATCGAAAGCCCTTCGGTCAAAATTTTGAGAAGTGATATATTCGATGCTTTGCCAGCGGGTGATCATATTTACCTCGTTGCCAACTTTTACATTTCCGGCCACGGCACCCACTATGCCTGTTTTGGTTTCAATCGCAGCGTCAGTTGTGGAAGCTACGAGGCTAAATTTTCTCATTAACTGGGAAACAGCGTCTTCTTTCAACTGGGTATCCGCGTCAATACAAACCACAAATTCGCCTTCCGCTTTTTCAATACCAGTATTTAATGCAGAAGCTTTACCACCGTTTGTTTTGGTATATACTTTCACCCTTTGATTGTCCTTAAAGGCATCTCCAACCTTTAAGAAAGTGCTATCCTTACTTCCATCATCAATAAAAACTACCTGGAAATTCGGGTAATCCTGTTGAAGTAAACTTTCGATTGTCCTGATCGCATTAACTTCTTCATTGTAAGCAGGCACAATTATGCTCACAAGCGGCGTTGCATGAACTGCCAATAAAGCCGCCGGAACTGCCTTTTCTTCTCTTCTTTTTTGCATCCAGGCCAATATTGCCATCAGAACCATCCTGCTTACAGATAAGGCAATGCCTACGATAAAAAGGGCAAACAAAATATGGCCGCCCCAATACGTTGCTTCAGCAAAAAACAGGTTTAATTTATTTTGCCAGTCCTGTTTAACCGCCGGCATCACATCAGCCTTGGTTTTACCCATCAGGTCGGATACGGTCGTAAACTTGCAACCACGTTTTTTAAAATAAGCAATGATACGTGGAAGCGCATCCAGTGTCGCTTGCCTGGTATCCCCGCCTGCATCATGCAGTAAAATTATGCTGGCATCCGTCTCTTCAGCGATCCGGATGGTCCGGTTCACGATACTGTCGGCATTCATATTAGGATCCCAATCATTGGGATCGATACTCTCGCCGACTGTAATGTAATTGTCTTTTTTACTCCTTGCAATGGGTTCTATTTCTTCAAATGTCTGAGGTTCACTATCCGCGTTGTATGGTGCCCTGAATAAAATGGTAGAGTGCCCGGTAACGCATTCGATCAGCGACCGGGTAGTTTTTAATTCCAGGTCGGCCCTTTCCGGGCTCATTTTAGCCACATTGTGATGGGTAAAAGTGTGATTGCCGATCTCGTGGCCATCCTTATATATTTGTCGCAACAGGGGAATGTTGCTTTCCGCATTCAAACCGATCACAAAAAATGTTGCGGGTATTTTTTCTTTTTCAAGAATAGCCAGCACTTTTGGTGTCCATTCGGCACTCGGTCCATCGTCAAAAGTTAAAATAATCTTATGTCCGGGGCCCATCGGCGTTTTATCTTCTCCGAATTTTTCATACACGTACCCCGATGGAAGTGTTATATATTGCTGCTCGGATATTAGCATCTCTGCAGTATCCACCTCAATTCTTATATTTCCTGAATCGGGAGTGTAAAGGATATTGAGTAACTCGCCCTCACCTGTTGCCGTTGGTTTGGTGTTGGGGTCTACTGTAATTTTCGACAGCCTGTTAAAGTCGAAAGGGTTTTTTTGCAGGGCGGCACTGCTAAGGTCGCGGGCATAAAACTTCCAGATACGCGGATCTTCTCCTCCCAAATGCCAAAGCGCGGTGCCTGCTGTTTTATAATCATCGCTAAACCGCAGGATATTAAATGTTGTAACAGCATCTGTAAGCCAGATGACATGGTTTGTTTCAGATGAAGAGTCGGAAGGCGGCTCGTTATAGCTAAAATGAAGGTTATAGCTGTTATTGTCAAATATAATTGAGGAGCCTGACAATTTGGCCTGGTCTATGGCAGACGCGTAGGTAATATCGTCTACTCTTTTCCCTTCTTCTTCTATTATCCAATCACGGGCATAGCCTGCTACGCCTAAAATAATTTTGGAAGCATCCACTTTGTCATCCATCCAGTCCAATTGCTCCTCGATCCATTTCTGACTGCTGATCGGACCTGCACCTGTTTCATCGCTGTACTGGTCATACGCCATCAAAATAACATGGTCATTGTATTTGGCTAATTCTACAAAATCATAATCCTCATTTTTTGCCTGCACATCCATGCTTACTAAAAAATTACGGGCATGCAGCACTTCGTACAATTCCTTTTGAAAGCGGGTCAGCGGCTGGTTGGTTTTTTCACCCAGTTCCTCGAAGTCGATATTTAATCCCTGTAGTTTGTAGTAGTCAAGCGTATCGGCTATTTGCGAAATGATGTTTTTTCTTTTGACAGAATCATTTAAGATAACGTGTAGCAGTTTACTATCGAAAGATCCTTTATCCTCGGCACTTTTACCCGTGCGGTAATTATTAAAAATGGGCTGAATACTAAGGTTGTTTTTTTTCATGACAACCAGGCCGGCACTGTCTATCCGCGTTTGAAGCTTAAAAGTAACGGTATCGATAAAAAACCATTCCGGGTAGATCGTATTTAGCTTGTCTGCGTTTTTCACCAGGTCAGGTAAGGAGGATTTGTTCCAGGGTGTGTAAAATGCAGACCTGATCAGGGAAGTTTTGATTTTGGCGGCTAAAGCGTGCCTTACAGAATCTTCCTGCTGTTTTTTGATCAGGAAATCCTTGAAGCCTTTGTATTTTTTGTTTTCCGCGGAGCCAAGGATAAGTTTATTTGATGGATTTAGTATGGCCTGGTAAGCATTTGCTTTTGCATTAATATTGGGCAATGAGGGATTTGTTGCATTAATAACTGCGAGAATCGTTACTACCAGTAAAAAAGCAGCTACCATCGATATCACCCTGGATGTCCATTTTACCCTGGTCCAACGTTTCCTGGTACTGGTTTGAAATATTTGTGCAGCATTGCTCATGGGGATACAAAGCTATCAGAATTATACAACTAGAAAGAATATTGATTTTGTTAATGGCAAGTGAATGCAATTAGTACAAAAGAAAGGCCCCTGTAGAAACAGGGGCCGTTTACCAAAACTAACTGCTTATGAGAAAAATTTGAATTTTTTATTTTATATATTCTATCATTTAATACGCAAATCGAATGCCAATCGTTACACTGTTTGTGTTAATAAACCTGTAATGCTTTGCTACTAAAAAAAAGAACAAAAAGGGGTCAATTTTGCTTATTCTATCTTCACAACCCTTTCTTTTTAATTACACTGTAAAGTTAAATCAATACTTCAAAGAAAATAAAAAAACAGCTTAAATCTTTGTTGCTTTAACAATTATTTAAAAACGTCCGGCTTTCTTTAGAGAAAATATTTTCCTTTATTAATTTCAATCAAATGCAGGATCAGTTTAAATCCCGTAAAATTGTCTGTCAAAAATCAATTTCAGTATTTATAAAAACTACTACTTCGCTAAACCAATATTTAAATCTTTTGAAATTACCTCATCACCCTGTTTTCTTATACAACGAGCGAATGACAAATTTTATTTGTAAAAACAAGATGAACCTATAAAAAAAATTTTTCATTGATAAATTTTCCAGTATCGACCTGCAATCTTTTTCTATTGTTGATAATATTACACATAGTGGGATATTATTTGCCAGTAAAAAACCAGGTAAACTAAAAGAAATTTTATCTTAAGGACAATTATTTGTCAATGAGCATCACTCAGCATAATTGTTATCGACCGCAGTTCTAAGACGAATTTGATCATATTGATTGAAAAGAACAACCGGCAAGCAACAAATACGATATTAAATATAATAACTTCATTTCAAAATTCAAAAATTAATTCTGCGTAGCCATTTTCTCAGCATTTTCGGCAAACTGGAGTGCTTCTATAAATTCCTGTACATCTCCATTCAGTACATTATCCAAATTATAAACAGTGAGACCGATACGGTGATCCGTAACACGCCCCTGCGGGAAATTATAGGTCCTGATCTTGGCACTTCGGTCGCCTGTACTTACCAGGCTTTTTCTTTTGTGGGCAATCGCTTCTTCCGCTTTCCTTACTTCTTCATCGTATAATTTGGTTCTCAACATATCCATCGCTTTTTCCTTATTGCCCAACTGGCTTCTTTCTGTCTGGCACATTACTACGAGCCCTGTTGGCTTATGTGTTAAAAAGACCTTGGTTTCCACCTTGTTTACGTTTTGGCCGCCTGCCCCGCCACTTCTGGCCGTTTCCATTTTTACATCGCTCTCTTTCAATTCAAAATCAACTTCTTCTGCTTCCGGCATTACCGCTACTGTTGCTGCGCTGGTATGCACGCGACCGCTGGCTTCCGTATCCGGTACCCTTTGTACCCGGTGGACCCCACTTTCGAATTTCAACGTACCATACACATCATCGCCTACTACCTCTACCTGTACTTCCTTGTATCCACCCGCTGTACCTTCACTTTCACTCAATAACGCAGTTTTCCATCCCTTTTTTTCGCAATATTTCAGATACATCCTTAACAGGTCACCGGCAAAAAGGGACGCTTCATCACCGCCTGTTCCGGCTCTTATTTCAAGGATAGCGTTCTTTTCATCATAAGGGTCTTTAGGGATCAGCATATTGCGCAACGCTTTCTCCAGGGCATCTTTTCTTTCATCCAGTTCGGGCAGTTCCTGTTTGGCCAGGTCCCTCATCTCAGCATCGTCGCCATTCAACACCTCTTTATTAAAGTCGATATCATCCAGTAATTTGACATAGGCGTCCCTCGCCTGTACAATTTTTTCCAGGTTGCGGTATTCCTTACTTATTGCTGTGAATTTTTTATTGTCACTCACAATTTCCGGGTTGGTAAGGGCCACGCCCAAATTGTCAAACCTACCTTTGATCGCATCTAATTTATCTAACATAGTATCTTTTTAAACTTCCGTTTTAATAATAATTAACCCGGAAAATCATATTTTATAAATCCGGCCGCAAGATTTTTACAGGTATTTTTTAACCAGCAGTATCTCATTACCCGGCATCGTTGTGTCACTCACTTGTACTGTATACCTTTGTTGAGCAGTTTAACTTTGGTTTAAGACCTTTGTCGTTTAAATTACACAACGCCTTAAAGCAGGCGGCAAATTTACAATATCTCAACGAATCATTTTGTATAGAAAATTTACAGCCGACCATATATTTAACGGCTACGATATATTATCCGGCGCGTCAGTACTGGTAACCGATGCTGCGGGAGTGATTATTGAAATAATCGATGAGAAAGACGCAGGGGACGATATCGAGCAATTAACAGGGCTATTGACACCAGGTTTTGTAAATGCACACTGTCACCTGGAGCTGAGTCATTTAAAAGACATGATCCCGCCAGGCACCGGGTTAGTCGATTTTGTGCAGCAGGTAATGGGGAACAGGCAATTAACCGCTGAACTAAAATCCACTGCGATGGCCAGGGCCGAGGCTGAAATGTATAGTAATGGCATAGTAGCGGTGGGGGACATTTGTAATACGCCGGATTCCGTCCAGGTAAAGCTTCAAAGTAACTTGCACTGGCACAACTTTATCGAGGTGAGCGGCTTTACAGATGGCGCAGCTCAAAAAAGAATGGATGATATGCGAAAAGTGTACGCGCAGTTTGCTCCGGTAAATAAAAATCAACGGGTAAGTTTTTCGCCCCATGCACCTTACAGCGTTTCAAAAACGTTATTTCATTTGCTGGATGAAGAGACAGCAGGCGAACTAATTACCATTCACAACCAGGAATGCGCGGCAGAGGATGATCTGTATCGAAATAAAACAGGCGGATTTTTAGCGCTCTACAAAAATTTTGGGATTGACACAACTGGTTTTGAACCCAATGGCGTATCCAGTTTTCAAACCTGGTTGCCTTATTTTACAAAAAACCAATCTATTATCTCCGTTCACAACACCTTTCTGACAGCAGCTGACCTGGATTTTTCTGAAGAGCCATTGCAAAATAGCAACGCAATGTATTACTGTCTTTGTGCCAATGCCAATAAATACATCGAACAAAAAATTCCCCCGATCGGGTTGCTAAGACAGAAACGGTGTGATATCGTGCTCGGCACAGACAGCCTTGCGAGCAATTGGCAATTGAATATATTGGAAGAGATAAAGACCATTCAGGAGGAAACAGGATTTCAGGTTCCTTTGGAAGAGATATTGCAATGGGCCACGATCAACGGGGCAAGGGCACTACAACTGGATCATCTTGCCGGTAGCTTTGAAAAGGGTAAAAAGCCGGGGATCGTATTGATCGAAGGCCTGGATAATTTACAAACTGTTACCGGGTCTTTCTCACGACGGATCTTATAAAACTTCATGCAATACGGCAAGTGTTTTCATCAGGCCAAAATCAGGGATATGCAGGGCATAATAATCCTGGTAGCAGAGTAACAATTTTCTTCGTGTGTCGTGGTGTAATTTAAATTGAGATAGCTCCCGGGGTTGCATCACCTTCAATAACTGCGATGTAACCCTGGCATACTCACCTTCAATAAAATGAGGATGTTCGGGCGGGGTTGTCACAAAATTGCCTTCGGAAAGATCAAGGATACTTTGCTCTTCATCATAGTTGTCATTCATTCGCAAGCCAAAAAAATGAGTGAGCTGAAGGGCAAAGTAGAGCGCGAAATTGGCGGTAACGCTTTTATCGGCGGTATCAAGTTGTATCAGTATATCCTCGCAAAAGTAGAAAAGATCAGTATTTTGTTCTGGTTGTTTCAGGCATTTTTGCAACAACTCCACAAAGTACAATGCGATGCTGTTTTTTATCACGTCACTCAATACCTGTTGAAATAAGAAATCCCATTTAAATTCTTTGATGCGCTGCATTTGCTTGTGCTCGCTGTGATAAACGACCATATCCAAAATGGCTCCGGGTTGAAAATGATTGGCCTTGGCAAAGGATTTTTTTGAGGTACGAACACCATTTACCATATAGGTTTGTACACCGAATAACTCGGTAAAAATGGTAACGACCACGCTGGTTTCACCATATTTGATCGTGCGTAAAACGATGCCTTTTGTTTTGTGCGTCATATTCCGGAACTAAGAAGATGGTTTGAAAATTAACCAATCTTCAAAAATAGTAAACATAGAATGGTTAATGCAAACAGCATAGAAATTTCATTGAAGAAATGGTACGACTCATTAAGAACCAGCCAATGTCATACTCAATCACCCTCTGACTGCGGAGAGGTCAGGTTGAGGCCAAACACAGTCACCTCACCAATCCAACCCACCAACATAAACAAATCACTTTATATTCACCAAAAACATTCAACCCGCTTAACGAACAATTACGTTCAAATTGTTTTTCTTTGCAACTTCATCACAATGACCTCATTAATAACCAATGTATGTGGAAACGTTTAGGAATCTTCGTAATTAACTACCGGCTGCCACTGTTGATATTATTATTTGCTGTTACCGGGGTGATGGGCTTTTTCGCAAGCCAGGTCAAATTGAGTTACGAGTTTGCCAGGGCGATACCGGTTGACAATCCAAAATATAAAGAGTATAAGGATTTCAGGGAAAGGTTCGGCGACGACGGCAACGTATTGCTGGTGGGCGTGCGAAGCGATAAAATATTCGAACTTGGAACTTTTAAGGCTTATTACGACCTGCAGCAGCAACTAAAAAAGGTAAATGATGTGGATGATGTGCTGAGCATCCCTTCCTCAATAAATTTACAGAAAAATTCGGTCACTGAAAAGCTAAACGCCGTCAAAATATTTTCAGATACCATCCAAACGCAGGCAGGATTGGATTCAGCAAAAAAGATATTTTTCAATTTGCCCTTTTACAGGTCGTTATTGTATAACCCGGACTCAAATGCTTACCTGATGGGCGTTCGTATCAATAAAGATTCGCTGAATTCTCCTAAACGCACAAAAATTGTAAAGGATATTTCCCTGGTAGTGGATAGTTTTGAAAATACCACAAAAATTAAAACCCATCTAAGTGGACTACCCCTGATCAGGACCGTAGTGGCCGACAAAATACAGCGGGAAATGAAGATATTTTTACTAGGCTCCCTGGCCCTGAGCGCATTGATCCTGTTGTTATTCTTCCGTTCTTTCAGTACCATGTTGCTTTCCCTGCTGGTAGTTGTGCTGGGTGTTATCTGGAGCATGGGCGTATTACAATTGTGTGGGTACAAAATAAGCCTGCTTACCGCACTAACCCCTCCATTAGTAGTAGTGATCGGCATTCCTAATTGTATTTATTTTATCAATAAATATCATACTTCCTTTATTAAATGCGGCGATAAAAACCAATCTCTGGTGGATATGGTGAGTAAAATGGGCGTGGTCACTCTGTTTTGCAACATCTCCGCAGCTATTGGTTTCGCGGTATTTGCCCTGACAAAAAGCGCTATTTTAAAAGATTTTGGTGTGGTGGCCGGTATCAGCATCATGCTCATATTTGTTATTTCCTTTATTCTTTTACCGGCCGTGTTAAGTTATTTACCTGCACCGAACAAGGCTCAAACCAGGTATTTGAATAATAAATTGCTCACCGGTTTTTTATCAAAAACGCAAAAGTGGGTGTTCAGCCACCAAAAGACGATATATGCCGTTACTGGAGCGGTGCTGGTGTTTTCCGTAATTGGCATCTTCAAACTAAAAACCGTTGCCTTTATAGTAGACGATCTGCCAAAAACGGATAAAATTTATACAGATCTGAAGTTTTTCGAGAAGAATTTTAAGGGGGTAATGCCGCTTGAGATCGTTGTGGATACTAAAAAAAGAAATGGGCTGTCAGGAATGAGGGCGCTTACTACTTTCGAAAAAGTAGATTCTTTGTCGAAGTACATAGCGGCTCAAAAGGAAATGAGCCGGCCACTTAGTATTGCCGAAGGATTAAAATTTGCCAAACAAGCTTTCTATGAAGGTGATTCGGCCAATTACCTGTTGCCCAATAGTTTTGATGGCGCATTTGTAGGAGAATACCTGCGTCCTAATAAAAAGGATACAGGTAATAAAAACAACCTGATGAAAATGCTATCGTCTTTTATGGATAGCTCAAGGCAAATTACCCGGGTGAGTGTGAGTATGGCGGATGTAGGTACTACAAGACTGCCCGCTATATTAAAAGGCATCGACGAAAAAGTGAACCAGTTGTTTGATACCAGCCAGTATAGAGTGCAACTGACAGGTACCAGTATCACCTTTTTAGAAGGCAGTAATTTCATCATCAGCGGATTAAAGGAAAGTATCTTCTGGGCATTTTTGCTTATTTCCGTCTGTATGTTGTATCTATTCAAATCAGCCAGGATATTGATCTGCTCTTTGATACCTAACCTGATCCCCCTGGTAATCACCGCCGGTATCATGGGCTGGGTAGGTGTGCCTCTGAAACCCTCTACTGTGCTGGTTTTTAGCGTGGCACTGGGGATCGCGATCGATATAACCATTCGCTTCCTCGTTAATTATAAACAAGAGCTACCCCTCCATAACCATAATGTTGCCGTTACGGTATCTGCTACTATAAAACATACCGGTTTAAGCATCCTGTACACTTCACTTGTATTGATAGCAGGATTTATTATATTTTGTTTCAGCAGTTTCGGTGGAACAATCGCTTTGGGCTGGCTCACCTCTGTCACATTATTAGTGGCAACCATTACCAACCTGGTTTTATTACCTGTATTATTATTGAACACAAAAAAAAATAATCAAGGATTACCCGCAAAAGATCACCCACTTGTTTAATAAAAATGGTTTATTGTTAAGTAAAATCAAATTATTTTGCCAAATAATACCATAATTACAAAATCTGCGTTTCCTTTTAACAACCTTTTATAAAAAAGCAGCGTTATAAGTATGTTAATTGTCATAATTTATTCCATCATTTAGATATCCTTTTATAAAAATTAGTAAAATCAAAAAAGTACTTATGAAGAAATTATTTTACTTGTGCATCATTCTACTGTTCTCTTCTGTAGTTAGTGCGCAGACACGTACTATCACAGGTGTGGTAAAAAATGTGCAGGGCGATCCGGTTGCAGATGCATCTGTAACAGTGAAGGGAGCTACTTCCGGTACAAGTACAAAAGCAGACGGCAGTTTTAGTTTGGTCATCGGTCCTGATGCTAAGATATTGTCGATATCTTCTATCGGATTAACATCCAGGGAAGTTAGCATAGGCAAGAATACCACGCTGACAGTAGTATTAACTACCGAAGCGAAAGACCTGTTGGAAGTAGTGGTACAAGTACCTTATGGCACAGTTAAGAAAACGGCCTTTACGGGTTCTGAAAATACCATTACTGCTGCTACAATTCAAAAGCAGC
>JBDSLD010000408.1:0-17171 GCA_039916545.1 Ferruginibacter sp. | reverse complement strand
TCAGAAGAATTGAAAATGAAGTGGCAGATCCCGGTGCCGGGTTTATTCTTCCCGGATTTATTGACAGTCATGTACATATTGAAAGCAGCATGCTTATCCCGTCTGAATTTGCAAAACTGGCAGTAGTGCATGGCACGGTGGCAACAATAAGTGATCCGCACGAAATTGCTAATGTATGCGGGATGGCTGGCGTAGAATTTATGATCGCCAATGGAAAAACGGTGCCTTTTAAATTTCATTTTGGCGCGCCAAGCTGTGTGCCAGCCACCATTTTTGAAACAGCAGGCGCTTCGCTTGAGGCAACTGAGGTAGATACCTTATTGCAGAAAGACGAAATAAAATACCTGAGCGAAATGATGAATTTTCCAGGTGTTTTGTCGGGGGATGAAGAGGTATTAAAAAAAATTGCGGCAGCAAAAAAATATGGTAAACCTGTGGATGGGCATGCGCCCGGGTTAAGGGGGATAGCCGCAAAAAAATATATTGACGCCGGTATCAGTACGGACCATGAATGCTTTACCGAAGAGGAAGCGCTGGAAAAATTACAGTATGGCATGAAGGTCCTCATCAGGGAAGGAAGCGCTGCTAAAAATTTTGAAGCACTGATCGGCCTGCTGAATAACTACCCGGCAGACATGATGTTTTGCAGTGATGATAAACACCCCGATAGCCTGGTGGAGGGCCATATCAATCAACTGTGTGCTAGAGCTATTGGTAAAGGGATTGACCTATTTAAAGTGTTAAGGGCCGCATGTATTAATCCTGTATCGCATTATAAAATGGAGGTTGGTTTACTGAGAGAAGGCGATGCCGCTGATTTTATACTGGTAGCCGACCTGGTAAATTTCAACGTGTTGCAGACTTACATAAACGGCTTACTGGTAGCAGAAAAAGGAGTATCATTTATCGATGGTAAAAAGTCGGGGATTATTAATCAATTCAATTGCACTCCACAAATTACATCATCATTTTCGTATAAGCATGCCAGTGAGCAAGACATCCTGGTGATAGAAGCGCTGGAAGGGCAATTGATAACGAACAAGTTTACCGTAGCACCGAATATCATCAATGATGAAATTGTGAGTGACATAAGCAGGGACATACTAAAAATGGTAGTGATCAACAGGTATAAAATAGCGCCGGTTGCCAAAGCATTTATAAAAAATTTTGGATTTACGCAAGGCGCAATTGCCTCAACAGTTGCGCATGACAGTCATAATATCATCGCCGTTGGCGTGGATGATGAAAGCATTTGCAAAGCCGTTAACCTGGTGATAAAAGAAAATGGCGGAGTGAGTTGTATCTCCACTCAACGAGGAATGATATTGCCTTTGCCGGTGGCGGGATTAATGAGCAATGAAGATGGGTACAAGGTTGCCAGTTCTTACACGGCTATTGACAAAATGGTGAAAGAAGAATTGGGCTCAACATTAGCGGCGCCTTTTATGACCCTGTCATTTATGGCCCTGTTGGTGATCCCACATTTAAAGTTGAGCGACCTTGGATTATTTGACGGGGATGAATTTAAGTTTATTAACTAGTCCGGGCGCTAACCACTTTTATCAATACGCTATCGGTGCCTTTCGGCGCAAATTCCTTTGTTTTAAAACTAGCGGATTTGCCTGGTTCGATTTTATCGTAAACAGTTTCATTTGTTTTTAACAGTAAGGTGCCGGTCTTGCTAAAATAAGATAGTTCAAGCAGCACATCTTTGTAGGTACATACTTTAGCGTTATTGCTAATGGTACCTTTGGTGACTGTTTGCCCGATGAGGTTATGTTTATCCCTGCTATTGACCAGTAAAAAAGCAATAGGGTTTTTCTTCTCTTTCTCTTCCAGCGTTTCTTTTGCTTTTTGATAATTTTCTTTCTCCGCAACCACTTCATTTGCCGTATCGTTACAGGCAGAAAAAATAAGCAGGGAAACTAAAACAATGCTGGTGAGCTTTTTCATTAAAAAAATTTATACAATAAAAATAAATAAAATTGACATTGTTTGTTAAAATTCAGAAAAGCATGTTTGCCATTCCTACTTCTTTATTTTAATTGTTTGATACAAAAAAACTTATCCCTCCGTTCCCAGCCACAAAGCGCCGCCGATGCTGTCCTGTTTTGCGCCCGTAATAAGGCTGTCCATATTGCGTTCTTCCCGCCAGCGTAGTATGCCCATCAGGGCAACGACCAGTGCCTTTGGCAATACTGGCGCATCACTACCCGCTGATAATAATTTTTCTGCAATAGCGCCCATTGGCGCCGCCTTCCCACCAAAAGCCATGTCCAGGGAAAGCAGGTCGCTTACTACCGGCAACTTTGTTTCAGCGGCGATATATGCCCCATTCCCTAATTGGGCTGTTGTGTCTTCCCCGGGCAAATGAAAAACTGTATATCCGTGAGAAACCACCAGGTGTACCCGGTGATCAAGTTCGTGTTGACCGATAAAATTATTTACCTGTTGACCGATATACCTCCCGAACCACATATGGAGCCGCTGGTATTGCAGGGCTGAAGAATTGGGAACATTGTTCAATTGCTCTTTCCAATCATTGGTATATGGATAATTTTCGGCAAAAATAATCTCCTGGTTCCATTTACCGCCTGTTTCTATGAGCTCGGTGAAAATTATATCTATACCCTCTTCCGGACTACCGCTCATGACGCCAATTACCCTGTAAATCATAATTAAATTTCAAATTTCAGTTTGCAAAATATAGATTTGTAAATATAGATATATAAAAATCTATCCATTACCATGATAATTAACTTAAGCGATCAACATTCATTGGTAAGTAACTGGGTAAGTGAATTAAGGGACCTGGAAATTCAAACGGACCAGATGCGTTTCCGGCGAAATTTGGAACGCATTGGTGAAGTTGCGGCGTATGAAATAAGTAAAAAATTAGCATGGGAAGAAAAAGAAGTTACTACCCCATTAGGAACTGCCAATTGTAAAGTATTGCAGTCGCAACCCGTACTGGCTACCATTTTACGTGCTGGGTTGGGCATGCATACCGGGCTGCTGAATTATTTTGACAGGGGGGAAAATGCTTTTATCAGCGCCTATCGCAAACACAATCCGGACGGCAGTTTTGAAATAAGCCTGGAATATATGAGTTGCCCTGAAATTGAAGGTAAAGTCGTGATCATAAGTGACCCCATGATCGCCACCGGTTCTTCATTGGTAAAAGTTATCCAATACTTAAAAGAAGAAGGAGATATTAAAGAATTACATATTGTTTGCGCCATCGCCTGTACGGTAGGACTGGAATATGTACTCAGGGCACAACCAAAAGCAATCATCTGGTGTGGCGATATTGATGACGAATTAACAGCAAAAGGTTACATCGTACCCGGCCTCGGTGATGCAGGCGACCTGGCGTTCGGACCAAAAATGCAATCATAAATCTTCACAGTTTATCAACAGTCCGGTCAGATATTATTAAACATCAATTACCGTTTTACTATCAATTCCAGCGTTCTGTTTATCAGCGCCGTACGCTTACTGCTTTTATGGATCTGCATTGGTTCCGGTAATTTATTGTAAATTCATCGATAAAATATAAAACTTCAAATAATTAACCTTTGGGTGCAGCATTTTACCGCAAATCCCTATCTTTAATATTCTGAATTAATACAATGATGAGAAAACTATTTATTTTAACAGGTACCCTTTTGCTTTCCTTCTTACTTCAGGCGCAGGATCCTCATTTTTCACAATTTTTTTCATCGCCATTAACGCTTAATCCGGCATTTACCGGAAAATTTGATGGACAGCTCAGGCTGGCGGCCAATCACAGGGATCAATGGCCCTCTATCCCAAAGGCATATGTTACCACCAGTGCATCGGTTGATTTTAGTATATTAAAAAACAGGATTCCTGAAGGCGACGTTTTTGGACTTGGCTTCTCAGGCTTGAGTGATCAAAGTGCTGACGCGGCATTAAAATTAAATTATGGCTCTGTTTCTTTGAGCTACCATAAATCACTGGATGAAAATGGGTACAATACTATCGGGGCAGGCTTCCAGGCCACTTATAGCAGTGCTATTTTAGATTTCAGCAAATTGACATTTGAGGACCAGTTAACGCAAAATGGTTTTACGGGTAACACTTCCGAAGTTTTAAGTAACGGCAGTAACCAAAACTATGTGGATGTAAATGCGGGTTTACTGTATTCAGGTTCCAGTAACGGGATCAATAATTATTATTTAGGCGCTTCTGTTTATCATATTAACCGGCCCAACCTCAGTTTTATTGATAAAGTATGGAACCTTTCTCCCCGTATGACCGTTCATGGCGGAGGCTCATTTCCTGTGACTGAAATGTTATCGATTAATACATCAGCTATTTTCCAGGTACAAAATAAAGCCACGGAAACATTGATAGGCGCGGCGCTATCCGCTAACCTGAATGCTGATACTCAAAATCCTGCGAGCGTTTATGTTGGCTCCTGGATTCGTTTTAGTGATGCGATCATCCCCTATATTGGTATTGAAATTGGCGGCCTGAGGATAGGTGCCAGTTATGACATAAACACTTCCAGTCTTAAAGCGGCCACGCTAAGCCGCGGAGGTTCAGAATTCTCGCTTATTTATATCAAAAAGGCTGCACAGCAAAAAGGTATTCCCTGCCCCAAATTTTAGATTATTTTATACATCAGCCGTTTGGGTGGTATGAAGTAGTTGAATGAAAACCAGCGCAGTTGCTACATCACCGGTCTTCCGCTCACATATTTATTTCCTTTGATATAAAACCGGTAAGGTAATAATGCATCCGCCCCGGCATAACTTACACCGATCCTTCCACTGACGCCTACCTGAGTATTACTTATCTTGTAATCATCCGAAATAATATAGATCGTATCGCCCAACAGATCGATACCAGAGTGCATTTTGTAAATTCCCAATGCCTTGCCAACATTGCCAGGCCCCCTTGTTAACGTATGATCGGGCTTCTTTTTGCCCGTTCTTACGAGCATGGCATCTATGCCTTCCAGTGGTTCAATCGCCCTTACCAGTATGGCATGCGGTATTTCCTTTTCATTGGTAACGATATTCAACATCTGGTGTATGCCATAACAAATGTAAACGTACGATGTAGCCGCCTGCGCATACATATGCTCGTTACGTGCCGTCCGCCGTCCGGACCAGGCATGAGAGGCTTTATCGATTATCCCGGCGTAAGCCTCTGTTTCAACAATTCTTCCGCTTGTAATCACTCCATCGATATTTGTAACAACAATTTTACCAAGCAGCTCTCTTGCGATTTGTACGACATCTTTCCGGTTATAAAAATCAATCGTTAATTTATTCAACTTAATTGTATTTTTAAGCGCAAAAATAATGCATAGCGTTTACTGTTTTTTGTTTTCTATTTATTGTTTCGCGATGTTGTTTCGTGTTGTAACGGTTTAAATTAATAATGCCTTGCAAGCATATTTTAAAGCAGGCAGAGAAGAAGTACGAAAAACTCATTAACCAATTATTATGCTTAAAGATATCATCATTGCTATACAATCTTATTACCAGGCTCACCAATTCATTGTAAAGCATCGCTTGTGGAAATGGATATTGATACCGGGCATAATTTATTCTTTATTATTTTGTGCAGGCATTTATTTATTCTGGATCAGCAGCGGCAATGCCATCGATTATCTTTTATCCATTAGCGGTTTAAAAAAATGGATGAATACGATGGAAGAGAGCTGGTTAAAATTTCTTTTTATTTTCGGCCAGGTCATCATTCAATTGGTACTGATCCTGTTTTATTTTTCCTTATTTAAATTTCTTTTCCTGATCATCGGGTCACCGTTATTTGCCTACCTGAGTGAAAAAACGGCTGCTATCATGGAGGGCCGGGACTTCCCGTTTAGCTTTGCACAATTATTGAAAGATACTGGCAGATCCATCAGGCTGGCCCTTCGCAACGCGGTATGGCAGACGGTTTACATCGTATCTATTTTGATCTTATCCTTTATCCCTTTCTTCGGCTGGTTTACTCCCTTGTTTGCATTACTGATCGAATGTTACTACCTCGGATTTTCCATGCTGGATTATAGCTGTGAAAGAAATAAATTATCTTCCTCGCAAAGTGTAGCATTGATCAGCGAACATAAAGGTTTGGCGATCGGTAATGGTATTGTCTTTTACCTGATGCATATGATCGTTATTGCAGGCTGGATACTGGCGCCAAGTTATGCGGTAATAGCGGCAACCATTAGTATGTACAAAACAAAGCCATTATAAAAATTTAATGGCAGGTACCAATGAATTACCGGTTAGTTAAGTAAAACAAACATTGGCAGTTATCAACTTTATATTATTATGAGCAAAGTATACTTAGTGCCTTCTGTGCTGGATGAACTGGCAACGCAGACGATCCCTTCTTACATCATTGATGCGGTGAAAGATTGCCAGGTAATATTTGCCGAAAATGAGCGTACCGCCAGGCGCTTTTTAAAGAGCATTTGTAAAGAAATTGTCATTGACGATTATGAATGGTTTACGATCCACAAGGCAGAAGAATTACAAAAAGATAGTTTCCGCCTGAAGATTAAGGAAGGTAAAAATATTGCCATCATCAGCGAAGCGGGTTGCCCGGGCATTGCCGATCCCGGGCAAATATTGATTGGGTTGGCGCAGCAATTAAATGTGCCTGTGAAACCATTGGTGGGACCAAGTTCTATCCTGCTGGCATTGATGGCCAGCGGTATGAACGGGCAACAATTCGAGTTTTTGGGATACCTGCCAATCGATACCACTGAACGTGTTAAAGCCATCAAAGAAATCGAACTGGCATCTCAAAAGAAAAACAGCACACAGATATTTATTGAAACCCCTTACCGTAATAATCAATTGGTAGAAACGTTGCTTAAAACCTGCAAGCCTTCAACAAAAATTTGCATCGCGGCTGAACTAACCGGCACCAATGAATACATAAAAACTAAAACCGTAGCCGATTGGAAAAATGAAAAAACCGACTTTCATAAAAAGCCGGTTATATTTTTACTGTATGCGCAGTTGAACTAATCCAATGGGTATCCGGATATTAGAAGACTTTTCTTAAGCCCCGTATTAATAGCACCTTTGGTCCACTACAGTTTACGCTCAAACCTACCTCACCACAGGCTTTGTTCCGATTATCTTGTCAACAATAAAAACACTATATCCTCTCCAGGGAATGGTGCCCTTATACTCTTTGTAATGAAGGTCGAAATAATTTCCACTGTTATTCATCAACACATTGGCAATGCTATCGTCGGCAACGGAGAATTCAAATTCATAAGATTGAACGGTTCCCACTGCCTTGGAACGAAGTCCTGATTGTATCAGCTTTCCTTCGTATGTTTTAAAAACATTCCCTTTTTTAACCACGTAATTTAATTCTCCGGATTTAACACCTTCGCCGAAAACGTAAAAATAGTTCCACCAAAAAATGACACCACCAACTATTAAAAGTATCACAATCAGCCAGGCCAGGAATTTTTTAAATCCGCTCTTTTTTTTGGGTGGGGAATTGAGAAATTTATTTTCTAACATAAGGTTTTATTTGCAAGTTAATTATAATCCATACTTATCTACTAAATAAATCATGGCCGTCATGTTCAAGGCACCCAACAGCAATTCCCGCCTGCTTACGATTTCAAAAACATCCGTAGACGCATGGTGTATATCAAAGTAGCGTTGGCTGTCAGGCATCAGGCCTGATAGTGCAGTACCTATTTTTTTTAATGGCTCCACATCAGAGCCACTAAAGCCAACGGTAAAATCATAAACGCCATATTTATAAAAGAGCCCTTTCCATTGCAGTACTTTTTCTACCTGTTCCGGTTTCATTTCAAGCGAAAAGCCCCGTGGCGTAAATCCACCTGCATCACTTTCCAAACCAAAAACATGTTTTTCATTGTTTAGTTTAGCCAATTCAAGATATTTTTCTCCACCACGTCCGCCATTCTCTTCATTCATAAACATTACCGCCCTGATGGTTCGCTTTGGGCGAATGCCGGCAGCTTTCAATGACCTTAAAACCTCGATGCTCTGCACGCAACCGGCGCCGTCATCCTGCGCGCCTTCCGCCAGGTCCCAACTATCTAAATGGCCGCCAACTGTAATGATCTCATCCGGAAATTCTGTTCCCCGTATCTCGCCCACTACATTAAATGATGGCGCGTCTGCCAACATCTTACTGGTATTCCTTATGTATGCGGTAAGGATCATTTTTTTCTTCAACTGGTTACTTAGCCAGTCTGCATTATTTGTGCTGATCGCAACTGCAGGAATTTTAGGAAATGAATCATTGTATTGCGTGGTGCCGGTATGCGGGTAATCATCAGGATTGATCGCAAGCGAGCGAACCATAACCCCGATAGCGCCATAGCTTGCAGCCTTTGAAGGGCCTGACCTACGGGCTATCCCACTTTTCGCATAAGCGTAGAAGGTGGGGATAAAAGTAGGGTCCATTTGAAAATTAAAGAAAACAATCTTGCCTTTGATAACTGCTGCACCCAACTGATCCAGCTCTGCAAAACTTTTCACTTCGATTACCGAAGCGCTGATCCCTTTTGCACCTGTTCCTTCTGAATTTCCAAGGGCGCAAAGTTGCAGGTTATATTTTGTTCCGCCGGCCAGTTTTATATAGCCAGTTTCTTTTTCCCCCCTTACCCAATGTGGCACCATGCAAGGTTGCAGGTAAACTGTATCTGCGCCCGCATCCTTCAGCATTTTGGCTGTAGCTTCTACTGCTTTTTGTGCCTGCGGCGATCCACTTAATCTTGCACCTACTTTTTTGCAGAGCCAGCGCAAATTCTCATACGCGGTGCCATTTATCAATACCTCATCCGCTATCTTTTTGATAACTGCTGAATCGTCATTTTGTGCAAAAGCGCCAACGGAAAATAAGGCGAGAAAAATCAGTGGTGCAATTTTTTTTATCATAATTATTTTTAAGTTAACAAACTTACAGATTTAAATGTAATACAGGAAAGGAAGATAGTGTGAATAATTAATCGGTAACTTGCGGACTGTAAAAAAATGGGGCGATTGATGGCGCGCAACGGCGAGTAAATATTTTAGGCACCGGTTATAGGAATTACTGACAAATGCGCGGCGCAGAATTGAACAGTTTCCGGCAAAATACTTTTTAAATTTAAATTATGAATATTGCGATTGTTTGTTACCCCACTTTTGGCGGTAGCGGTGTGTTGGCAACTGAACTGGGTAAAGCCCTGGCAGACAAAGGGCACAATGTGCATTTTATTACTTACCAGCAGCCTGTCAGGTTGAGTCATTTCCATACCAATATATTTTATCATGAGGTAAGGGTGCCTACCTACCCACTGTTTGATTACCCGCCTTATGAGACTGCACTGGCGAGTATGATGGTGGATGTGATCACCAATCACAGGATACAACTATTACATGTACATTATGCTATTCCTCATGCATCGGCGGCTTACATGGCCAAACAGATACTGGCAAAAGAAGGAAAACATATACCCGTGATCACCACCTTGCATGGCACTGATATCACGCTGGTAGGCAGAGACAAAACTTACCGTCCGGTGGTAACTTTCTCTATGAATGAAAGCGATATCCTTACCGCAGTTTCTGAAAACCTGAGAGAGGAAACCTATAAAAACTTTCACATTGAAAAAGATATAGAGGTCATTCACAACTTCGTGGATGTAAAGCGCTTTAATAAAAAACCCGTTGATGCTTTTAAAAAATTAATTGCTCCGGAAGGCGAGAAAATAATTGTTCATGCCAGTAATTTTCGCAAAGTAAAAAGGGTACATGATGTAGTGAAAGCGTTTTTGCTAATCAATGAAAAATTGCCCTCAAAATTATTATTATTGGGTGATGGCCCCGAACGTTCGCCGATCGAGGCGGAAGCCAGGAACAGCAATGCTTCCGATGCTATCAAATTTTTAGGTAAGCAGGAGCAAATGGAGGACATATTACCAATCGCGGACCTGTTTTTATTAACCAGCGAATATGAAAGTTTTGGATTGGCCGCATTAGAAGCGCTGGCGGCGGAAGTACCAGTGATATCAACCAATGCAGGTGGACTACCAGAAATAATAATTGATGGGGATTGTGGCTACATGAGCAATGTGGGTGATGTTGAAGACATGGCCAAAAATGCATTGCTTATTTTACAGGATCATGATACGCACGAACGTTTTAAAGCGAATGCCCTGGAACAAGCCAAAAGATTTGACATTGGAAATATCGTTCCCCAATATGAAAAATTATACCAGCGGTTGATCTGATAATTACTTGCGCCTGACCCAACTTTCCGGATCAAGGTTACCCCGTTCATTGCTTATGATCAGATCGATGGACCCTATGCCTTCATCGTTCGCGGCCACGCGGCCAAGTACCTGGCCGGTATGAATGATTTGACCACGTGTGAGACTAACGCCCGATAAATTACTGTAGGTGGTAAAATAGGCGCCATGTTTAAGAATAACGGCCTGCATATTTTCTATATTAGTTATAGACAACACTTCTCCATCAAACAGGGCTTTCACCGGGCTTCCAATATCGCTACCGATCGTTATCCCCGGGTTGTCGATTATGATATTTACACCATCAAGTTTTTGCCTGCCAAAACGCATGATCATATAGCCTTTTTCAACCGGCCATGGTAATGACCCTTTGTTACTGATAAAATTTGCGTTCAATTTTATCTCTGCGTCACTGCCCAATAAAATACTTTTATCAGGGGTGGTTACGGCTCTCACAGGCCGGGGATTTACCTGTTTTGTTCCGGGATTTACATTGCTCTTATTATCAGCGACATCTTTTTTATTTTCTGCATCCCGCTTTGCTTTTTCTTCCTTTGCCTTCGCCAATGCTTCCTTCCTGGCAGCATCCTGTGCCCTTCTGATAGCAGCGGCAATGGCGTTACTTACCTTTTGCATTTGCTGTTTCTTCGCAGCTATCTGGTCATTCAATTCTTTTCCCTGGGCCTTTAATTTTGCAACGAGTTGATTTTTTTCTTCCTGTTGAGACTCCAGTACCGATAATTCCTTGCTTTGAGTCTGCAGCACTACACTTTTCTTTTTCTTATTGCCACTTAATTCGTCGATGCGATCCTTCAAAAGCGCCTGCGTGCGCAATATATTTTCGCCCTGCATTTCCCGGTAGTTGCGGTAACTTTTTAAATAGGTGATGCGCTTTATCGCATCGTTGAAACTGGACGCTGAAAAGATAAAATTTAAAAAATCTGAATTGCTGCGGTTCTTGTAAGCGTATACCATACTTTTCGCGTATTCCTGCTTAAGCGTATCTAATAAAACCTGCAACCTGTTTACATCCCTTTGGGATTTAGAAATATTATTATCTAATAAATTAATGTCCTTGCTTATATTATCAATCACATTCCCCTGCAGGTTCAGCTTACGGTTTAAGAGTGCCAGCTGGCCCAGGCTTTCCTTAGTTGTTTTTTTATTATTATCAAGTAACTCCTGGGTTTGCTCAATTTCCTTTTTCAATTGCTGGCGCTGCTTCTCCAACTCCTGCTGAGCAGTCGATTGTGCAAATGAAGCGACACTAAAAACAACAGATACAAGTATTGCAAAAACGATTTTAACCATGTGCTGATTTTACAGTATTAACAAAAATACGGGAGTTCGTTCAAAGTTGATAGCCGATAATTTTCTGTTTGACTCTGAATTTTCAACATTAACAATCAACTAAAAACTTTTGATTTATGGTTAACGTTTACTTGTGTTTATAATTGGCCGGGATATTAAAGGTGATAGATAATTCTTTGTTAAACTCATACTGCTTAAAATTAAGGTGTATGTCCAATTTGTTTTTTTCTGACACAGTGACTTCCCGGTATGTAGAGAAAGCTACCCCGTTGTTATTTTCATATTCACCGTAAGTGATATCCGCCGTTCTGTTTCGTGCTACGTTTACATCATCTAATTTACTATGTACCAGCAGGCGGTCCGTTTTATTGAGCGTGAGTAAGTGTTTGAAATATTTACCTAACGTAGCCAGCAATATTTTTGATTCTGTTTCCTTGTAGGAAATAACACTATCTTCCAAAAAAACGGGGTTGCCTACAAACAGGTCCTGCAAAGTATTCAGGTCAAAAGGTATCTCTGTTACCTCCTGTAAATAATCCATTGACCGCAGCTTTACTTCCTTGTTTATTTTATCCAGCACAAACACGCTGTCCTTATTGATCAACACCCTGAAAGCCTCAATATTAAAGACAGTGGCATAGCCGGATATCCAGATCAGGCTATCTTTCAAAATTCTTACATAAGCTGTTATATTAGGTTGCTTTCCTTTTGAATCTTCATACTCCACTTTAACTTTCGCGGAAAATGTTTTGAATGAGATTTGCTTTTTATGAATATCGTCGATGGTATTTCTGATCAACAGCATTGAATCATCCCTAGAAGGATTTTTGATATGCACAGAAGTCGTATCTTTTTTATCAATGGAAGCCTGGATCTTTTTTGCTGTTTTACAACTTCCCCCAAACAACGTGATCATCACAAAAAAAATAATGGCTAAGAAATAAGTTGTCCTGTAATTAATAAATCTCATGGTAGGTTTATTTAATTTTTTCCTGTATGGCCGAAGCCGCCTTCGCCCCGTTGGGTGATATTCAATTCCTGTACCAATACCAGGTTGGCTTGCGCTACCTTGCTGATAATCATTTGTGCGATCCGGTCCCCATGATGGATGACCTGTGGCTCATTGCTCAGGTTGATGAGTATTACTTTTATTTCTCCCCGGTAATCACTGTCGATTGTGCCGGGCGTATTAAGACAGGTAATGCCCTGTTTAATGGCAAGCCCGCTTCTTGGCCTGACCTGCGCCTCGTACCCACCTGGCAGCTCAATAGATAAGCCGGTCGGCACCAATGTACGCTCCAATGAATTTAATGTTATCGCTTTGTCAAGGTTTGCACGCAGATCCATTCCTGCAGAGCCATCCGTAGCATAGGACGGCAGTTCATTGACTGACTTGTTTACAATATTTACAGATATTTTATCCATGGGCGCAAAGGTAATGACTTATTGAGTACCCAGTACCGGGCACTAAGTATAGCGTGTTCAGTATGGAGTATTAAGATGAAGTTGAAAAGTAAGATCAATATTGAAAAGATGACTTCCGGGAACCGGCTAAATACTGAATACTCAGTACTAAATACTTCTAAATCTTTGTCAATAATATGGTAGCATAAGCCACCAGCCCTTCCTGCCTTCCTACAAATCCCATCTTTTCGGTGGTGGTTGCTTTAATGGATACATCGTTCACCTGCAGGGAAAGTATATCGGCGATCACCTGTTGCATGTGTGGGACATAATCCTTTATCTTAGGTGCCTCCAGGCATAGCGTACTATCAATATTCACGATTCCATAACCAGCCTTTTTTATCAGCTCAAAACTGTTCTGAAGCAATATTTTACTATCGATATTTTTAAATGAAGCATCGGTATCAGGAAAATGGACGCCAATATCTCCCAGGCATGCTGCCCCCAGCATTGCGTCGCATATCGCATGCAATAATACATCTGCATCACTATGGCCGAGGGCGCCTTTATCATGCTTGATCTTTACACCACCTAACCAAAATTCCCGGTCGGTTACTAACTGATGAAAATCAATGCCAAAGCCAATTCTGAAACTCATAATGAAAAATTTAGTGGGTTATAACAAAACTGCGGGTGGGGATTAAAAATAAAAAACGTTCCGGTTTTTTGTCGGAACGTATTATTACAATGAATTATTTAATTACTTACTGCCTTCGGCTGTTTCTCCGTCAAAATCAAATACCAGGCTAAACCTGAGTGTGTTTGACAATGGGTTTCGGTTGACACCATTTCCTGAAGGAATCAGGTAAGAAAAGTTTAGGCCAAACGTATTGTATTTTAAACCGGCGCCTACAGTAAAATATTTCCTGTTTCCTTTTGTAGGGTTCTCGTAGAAGTAACCGGCTCTTAAGGCAAACTGGTTCTGGTACCAGAATTCTGCTCCCAATGATGCCTGCACTTCTTTAACTTCTTCAGAAAATCCGCCCGGGGCGTCTCCGAAGGAACTGAACCAACTGCCAACAACACCTTTGCTGTGATAATCAACCAGTCCGGCGCTATCACCCAAGGCCGGAGGCGTTGGTACTAATAATTTATGAAGGTCGATCCCGAAGGTGATTTTGCTGGTCTCGTCAAAAACTGTTGTATATGCGGCTCCCAATCCAAGATTAGCAGGAATAAAATCCTTTTGTGCGGCATCACTTGTGTAAGATATTTTTGCACCGAGGTTACTCAATGTAACACCCCAGTTAATTCCTGAACCATCCTCTTTTAAACCAGTGTGAAATACACTCAGATCTCCGGCCACAGATGTACCGGCTTTGTAAGATATACCATTGATCGTTCCGCTCGCAAGATTAGAATTAATGTAGCGAAGTGCTACGCCCAATGCCAGTTTGCTGGATAATTTGGTTGAATAACCCACATCAAACGCGAATTCCCGTGGACGAAACGAGCTCAGGTCATTTCCAAGATTATCTGTAAACTGGATATTACCCAGACTGAAATACCTTAATGAACTTGAAATAGCCTGGTTTTCGTCGATCTTGTAAAAGCCTGACAAAGAAAGCAGGTAAACATCATTTAAACCAAGGTCCTTTAACCAGGGAGTATAAGTGAGTGCTACTCCTCCTTTATTAACATTAAAAGGCGTTTTGGCCAGGTTCCAGAATGCGGCATTTGCATCCGGCGCTGTTGCAATTCCAACATCCCCCATACCACCACTTCTGGCATCCGGAGAAATTCTTAAAAAAGGAACCGCGGAAGTTACCACATTGATCGTATTCGCTTGACTTTGGGCATTCACAATGCTGGTTGTAGTTCCCAGTAAAAGTACTAACGCGGTTAGTTTAATCATTGCTTTTTTCATTCTTTGTTTTTGTCTGGTTAGGTAGACGTAAAATCGATAAGGTTAATTTTTAGTTTTGGTTAGGTTGCAAAAGTAATTGATTTCTCCAAATGAGTAAATAAGTTATCAGCCTCTTATTAAAAAAAACAGTAATCAGATCCCGCTTTCCTTAGATCAACTTTCCCGACCAGGAATTGTAAAGAAATGATGTATTGACTTGATAAAACGTCGTTAGATCATCTTTATTGTTTATATTTTATCGTAGTTTAATCAAGAACTTTTAGTATAACTCTTTAAACCGGTGAAGCTGTTTATCTCTGCATAATTTGTAAACAACCATTGATTTTAAGCGCAATTATATTCATCTTTTTTTAAATATAACAATATTTCCATTTTGTGAATAAAACCTTAGTAATTTTTTTTAGTTCACGAAATTCTTTCAAAACATAATTGTGGTACAATTTTTAGGCAGTTTTATCGTTATTTGACTACATAAGACCGATTAATAAATCGTTAAAAAAAATGCAAAGCATTGGCTAAACCAAGCAAAACACATTACCATTTTCTGGCTGTGTGCCGTAAAGTATTTATATTCGCAGTTATAGGAAAACCGTTCACAATAAATCAGGAAAATCTTTCGTTAAACAAGTTGCAAAACGAACACACATGCAAAAAATAGTTTCTGTAAAAAATTTGATTATTCTCGCCGCCGTACTTTTCTCTCTTGGATCCTGTAAAAACGGTGGTCTTTTTGGTAAGAAAAAGGATAAGTCATCCGTGACCGGCTGGAATTATGACGACAAGAATATGGGTAACTACCATGTATCTAAAATGAAATATCCAAAGGCCGGGCCTGGATTGATCTTCGTACAGGGTGGTACATTTGTAATGGGTGCGAAGGAAGATGATGTTATGGGAGACTGGAACAATATACCTAAAAGGGTAACTGTGCCATCCTTTTTTATCGATGAAACAGAAGTAGCCAACGTTCATTACCGTGAATATATTTATTGGCTGGAAAATACCTTCACAGAGGATACCGCTATCCTGGCAAGAGCATTGCCTGATACCCTGGCCTGGCGTGAAGAATTGGCATACAATGAACCTTATGTTGAATATTATTTCCGCTACCCGGCTTACAATTATTACCCGGTAGTGGGTGTTTCCTGGCTGCAGGCACATGATTTTTGTGTTTGGAGGACCGACAGGGTGAACGAGTTAAACCTGATCACCAAAGGATATTTGAAGAAAGATTTTGCCAAGAAAGAAATGAGGGGCGGTGGTTCAGAAGGCTCATTTAATACGGATGCTTACCTGATGAACCCGGAATTGATCCAGGGCAGGACAAAACCTAAAAATTCCGAACTGAAAGATGTAAGCGGCAGACCAAGGGCAATCGTTAAAATGGAAGATGGTATCCTGAATATGGGTTACCGCTTACCTACGGAAGCTGAATGGGAATACGCAGCTTACGGTTTATTTGACCAAAATCCAAGTCCGCGTAAAAAGGAAGGCAAGACAGGTGAAGAGTTGATTTCTAATCAGCAGATCTATTCCTGGAGCAATAATCCAAATGGCTTGCGTGATAATAGAAGAGGTACCTGGCAGGGTAAATTTTTAGCCAACTTTAAACGTGGAAGTGGTGATAACATGGGTGTCGCAGGGGGGTTGAATGACCGTTCAGCGATTCCGGGTAATGTAAAATCATTTTATCCAAATGCATTTGGTGTATATAATATGAGTGGTAACGTATCAGAGTGGGTGCAGGATGTTTACAGGCCATTGACACCATCTGATGGAGAAGATTTTAACTACTTCCGTGGTAATAAATTTCAGAAATTTTACAAAAACGCCGGTGGTGAATTTGAAAGAGATTCATCAGGAAGGTTAAAGAAAGTTGATATCCCGGATGCAGATGTAAAGAACCGTCGTAACTACCAGCACAACAACGTACTTGGGTATCTGGATGGTGATACGTTAAGCAGTTCTTTCTATGAAACAGGTGTTACTACTTTAATTAGCGATAAATCAAGGGTATTTAAAGGTGGAAGCTGGAATGACAGGCCTTATTGGTTGTCCCCAGGTTCACGCAGGTTCCTTGAAGAAGAGCAATCTTCCAGCACCATTGGTTTCCGTTGCGCGCAAACTTACATGGGTTCACCGGAAGGTCCAGGATTTAAAGAAGGGAATATCTTCGGAAAACGCAAGCAGAATAGCAGGAAAAAAGGTTAAATAAATTAAATATAATTAAAACCCTTCTCACTCATG